>CAUPYN010000227.1:0-3296 GCA_963515575.1 uncultured Campylobacter sp. | reverse complement strand
CTATTACGTCCTCGTAGCGTTTAAAATTCGCCTCAAACATGCTCGCTAGCTTATCGCGAGTCGCAACGTATTCATCCTTGTTCTCCCACGTGTTGATCGGATTTAGCAGCTTCGTCTCGACGCCTGCGAGCTCTTTTGGGATCGCTAGGTTAAATTTTTCGAAATTTTCAAATTCGCACTTTTTGATACTACCGTCTAGGATCGCGTTTATGCACGCGCGCGTGGCTTTGATACTCATTCGCTTGCCTACGCCGTACGCGCCGCCACTCCAGCCGGTGTTTACCAGATAGACGCTGACGTTGTGCTTATCGATCTTTTCGCCCAGTAGCTTAGCGTAAACGGTCGGGTGTAGCGGCATAAACGGCTCGCCAAAGCACGCGCTAAAGGTCGCCACGGGCTCTGTGATACCGCGCTCGGTGCCCGCGACTTTTGCCGTATAGCCGCTTAGGAAATAATACATCGCCTGCTCTTTGGTTAGTTTTGCGACCGGAGGCAAAACGCCGAATGCGTCGGCTGTTAGGAAGATGATGTTTTTCGGATGACCGCCCGCGGAGCTTGGCTCATAGTTGTCGATATGATAGATCGGGTAGCTGACGCGGGTGTTTTCGGTCTTGCTGCCGTCTTTGTAGTCCACGACGCCAGCCTCATCCGCTACCACGTTTTCAAGCAGCGCGTCGCGTTTGATCGCGGCGTAAATTTCAGGCTCGCTGCTCGGGTCTAAATTTATGCACTTCGCGTAGCAGCCGCCCTCGAAGTTAAATATCCCCTCATCGTCCCAGCCGTGCTCATCATCGCCGATTAGCTTGCGATTTGGATCTGTAGAGAGCGTCGTTTTGCCCGTGCCGCTTAGACCGAAAAACAGCGCCGTGTCGCCCTCTTTGCCCACGTTTGCCGAGCAGTGCATACTTAGCTTGCCCTCGAGCGGCAGCCAGTAGTTCATCATCGAGAAAATGCCCTTTTTCATCTCGCCGCCGTACCACGTGCCGCCGATAACAGCGACGTTTTCCTCGACGTTAAAGATAACAAAAACGTCTGAGTTTAGCCCCTGCTCTTTGCATTCTTCGTTTTTGCATTTGCACGCGTTGTAAACGACGAAATCAGGGCTAAATTTAGCCAGCTCCGCCTCGCTTGGACGGATGAACATATTTTTAACAAAATGCGCCTGCCATGCGACTTCGGTTACGAAGCGGACCGATTTTTTGCTCTTTTCGCTAGCGCCGCAAAATGCGTCTTGGATAAAGATTTCCTTGCCGCTTAGCTGGGCTTTTGCCTTAGCTAAAAGCTTATCGAAAAGCTCTTTTGATATAGGCTGATTTACCTTGCCCCAGGCGATGTATTTTTGGCTCGGGTCTTGCTTTACGAAGTACTTATCTTTTGGGCTGCGACCCGTAAATATGCCTGTATCGACCATAAAAGTGCCGTTGCTTGACACGCGCCCTTCATTCATCGCCTTTTCAAGCTCGAAAAGCTCGTCGTAGCTTAGGTTGTGGTTGATTTTTTTGATATCCTTAAGACCTAATTTTTCTATTTCGTTTACCATTTTTCTTCCCTTTTTAGATTAAATTTTCGCTAAAATTTGGCCGTTTGCTACGGTTTGTCCTTGCTGTACCTCTATAGACGTCACAAGTCCGTCTTTTGGAGCGTTTACGTCTATTTCCATCTTCATGGCCTCTAGCACGAACATCCTTTGCCCCTTTTTCACGCTATCGCCCACCGCGACTAGGATTTTAAACACGTTTCCAGGAAGCGTGCTTTTTACCGGCTCGCCGCTACCGCCGGTCGTTTTAGCCGGAGAGAGCTCCGGAGGCGGCATGTGCGCTACGCTTGTGGGTTTTACGCTTTTTATCTCGGCTTTGCCCTCAGCGTCCGAGACCTCGACGTCAAATTTCTTGCCGTTTACGGTGACGCTGTATTTTTCGTTTATCGGGGTTTTCGCGTGAGGGGTCGGCGCGCTCGTTTCGCACGCATTTGTCGATTTTTTGCGGATATTTACCTTGCCTTCGCCTTTTAAAAACGCAATGCCTTTTTCTTTGCACGCCGCAGCGATAAAGATATTTTCCTCGCTAGGCTCGATGCCCTCTTTTTTAAGCAGCTCGCGCGTAAATTTAAGCGACTTGCTCTCGTCTTTGTCCGCGATATCCATGGCGTGTTCTTTGGTCGGTTTTAAGCTTAACTGCTCGCTAGCTAGCTTAACTACGCTCTTGTCGGGCTCCACCGGCGTCTTGCCAAAGTAGCCAAGCACCATTTTACCGTAGCCCTCGGCGATCTTTTTCCACGGACCGAACATTACGTTATTAAACGCCTGCTGGAAGTAAAACTGACTCACAGGCGTTACGCTCGTGCCGTAGCCGCCCTTTTGCACGACTTCGCGCATAGCAAGGATGACTTCGGGGAATTTATCCAAGATATTATTATCGCGCATCATCTGGGTATTTGCCGTTAGCGCGCCGCCGGGCATCGGGCTAAACGGGATGAGCGGGCTAACCTGCACGGCCTCAGGCGGCAAAAAATAATCTTTCAAGCACTCATTTAGCACGCTTTCGTATTTTAGAATTTTCTCCACGTCAAGTCCGCCCAGATCGTAGTTTTTGCCCTTAACGGCATGCAGCATCGTTAAGATATCTGGCTGGCTAGTACCGCCGCTAACCGGGCTTGCGGCTAGATCTATGCCGTCTGCGCCCGCTTCTAAAGCGGCCATATAGCACGCGACGCTAACGCCTGCGGTTTCGTGAGTGTGGAGTCTGATGTGGGTATTTTGCGGGAGGAGTTTGCGAGCCATTTTGATGGTTTCATATACTTTTTGCGGGCTAGAGGTGCCGCTAGCGTCTTTGAAACAAACGCTGTGATACGGGATGCCCGCGTCTAAAATTTCGCGCAAAATCCGCTCGTAAAACGCCACGTCGTGCGCGCCCGAACAGCCCGCAGGCAGATCCATCATCGTGACGACCACTTCGTGCTTTAAGCCGTGATGAGCGATACGCTCGCCCGAATATTTTAAATTTTCCACGTCGTTTAGCGCGTCGAAGTTTCGTATCGTGGTCGTGCCGTGCTTTTTAAAGAGCTTCGCGTGCAGATCAACCAGCTCGCGGCTGCCCGTGTCTAGCGTCACGGTGTTTACGCCGCGGCTTAGGGTTTGTAGGTTTGCCTCGGGTCCGACCGTTTCGCGAAATTTATCCATCATCGCAAACGCGTCTTCGTTTAGGTAAAAATAAAGGCTCTGAAACCGCGCCCCGCCACCAAACTCAAAGTGCGTTATACCCGCCTCTTTAGCCGCGCTAACCGCAGGCAAAAAATCA
>CAUPYN010000226.1:0-3299 GCA_963515575.1 uncultured Campylobacter sp. | reverse complement strand
AAAGACGAGCCGCCAAATTTAGACTATTCGCTGCTTAGCAGTATATATCCGCTCTCGCTAATGTTTTTAAATTTAACCCCCAGCTCCCGCTTCAGCCTCAGCACGACGTTTTGTATCGCGCCCTTACTCGTTTGCTCGCCCTCATATACGAACTCCTCGATCATCTCGTAGCTCACGAGCTTGTTTAGATTATACGCAAAGAGCCAAAAGAGCTTGTTTTGCAAAAATGATAGATAAATTTCCTCGCCGTTTTTGTAGATCTTTTCTTTGGCGAGATTTATGCTGGTTTGCGGGCTTAAGCGCACAAGTTTTTCGCCCTTTTCGTAGGTCAGAGCCACGAGTAGGCGGCAAAGCGCCGCGATATCGACGGGCTTTTTTAGAAACGACGCCGCGCCGTGCTCAATGCTTTTGATGAGGTCGTCGTCGGTGTCGTAGGAGGTAAAGACGATAAATTTTTGCGCCGGTTTGATGCGTATCATCTCCTTCATCATCTCAAAGCCGTTCATCGCGGGCATGTGGATATCGGTAATGACGACGGCTGGGGCTAGCTTTTTAAATCGCTCCAGCCCCTCCAGCCCGTCCGCCGCGCCCCAGACGCTTAGGCAGTAGGGTTTTAGCCCGCCTATTAGCAGCTCCCTTGCGATCTCGTCGTCCTCGACGATGAGGACGCTCAGGTCTTTAAGCAGCTTTAAATGCTCTTGCATCTTATTCCTTTAAATTTATCTCAAAGCTTAGCTCAAACGTCGTCGGATCGCCCGCGCTTAGCAGCCTGATATCGCCTGCGAGCTTTTCGTTTGCCAGCTTTTTGCCAAAATACAGCCCGATACCGCTTCCTTGCTTTTTGGTGGTTTTTGGCTGGGTTAAAATTTTATCCCGAAGCTCCCTGCTCACACCGCTACCGTAGTCCGTGACGGATATTTTGCACATGCCGTTTTCAAATTTGACGTCCAAAAAAACCTGCCGTTTGGCAATCTCGTCTTTGTAGCGCTCCACGACCGCGTCTTTTGTGTTGTGTATGAGGATGAGTAAAATTTGCTGCACGATGCCCATGCGCTGCGTGGCCTCTTCGTCTTGAAACTCGCGCAAGCTCACCGAGACGTTTGCTTTGCTAAGCTCGGTGTGCATGAGCTTTAGCAGGTCTTTTATGCAGCGCTGCACGCTATCGCTTAAAAGCACGGTCGCCGCCTGGCCCTTTTGCAGCATACTCTCTAGCGTCGCGGCGTCTAACTTGCCGTCTTTTTGCAGCATGAGCAGGCTTGAGATCATCAAATTTAGCGAATTAACCGGCTGGATAAACTGATGATTTATACCGCTGATTAGCTCGCCCGCCTCGTTCATACGGGCTTTGTGCTTGAGCAGGGCCTCGTAGTCGTCTTGCAGGTTTTTGATTTTTGAATACATAAAGTTATGGAGGAAATTTGCCACGAGCGCCAGCGCCGCGAACGCAAAAAGCAGGATGAGAGCGTTTTTTAGCACGGAGTTAAGCAGCGCTGCAAGCTCCTTTTCATTATCCGTTCCTGCGCCGATGAACCAGTTTAGCGTGGGGATCTCGGCGACGGAGATGAAATTGGAGCCGATATTTAGGCTCGTGATATCCTCGTCCCGCAGGAAAAGCTCTTTAAATTTATCCTCGATCTGTTTTTTTAGCGCCGCATCCTTCATCGGAGTTAAAATTTCGCCGCCGTGAGTGACGATAAAGGCGTAGGAGTCGGGCGCGAGCTTAAATTTTTCCATATTTTTTAGTATGTTTTGCAGCTTCACCACGCCGCAAAATACCCCCGCAAATGAGCCGTCGTCCAACACGGGCACGCATAAATTTAGCGTCGGCTCGCCTAAAATTTTATGGCGCTGCATAAAATTTACCGTGGGTGCTAGCGTGCTTTTGGTCTCCTCAAACCACACAAGCCCCGTGCGCAGGCTCTTTGGCATAGCTTCATCGTCTGCTAGCTCCTTGCCGTCTACGAAAATTTCCCCGTCCTCTCGCAAAAACTGCAAAGCGTCAAATTCCGCGGAGTTTTCTTTAAAAAGCCGTATGAAGGCGCCCAGCTTTTCGCTATCTTGCGAGATACCCGCGTTTTGCATAAATTTAGCCGCGCGGACCAGCGAGTGCAGTCGCTCGTCTAGCCAAAACGAGAAATTCCCGACCATATTTTCGCTAGCGGCGATCTTGTTTTTATCCGCGAGCGCCGTGATCTGCGCCTTGGCGTCCTCGTAGTTTTTCACACCCAAAAGCACCACGAAAAGGCTAGCAAAAATGATGATGAAGTAAATTTTAAAATTATGTTCGCGTAAGGCTCTCATGCGGCGAGTATAGCAAAATCGGTCTAAATTTAGACCGATTTAAGCTTTTTTGAGAGTTAAAATTTTGCAAACGAACATCGCGGCGAGCACGACGAAGCAGACGCCAAAGCCAATCAGCGTGCAGTCTGCCATCGACATAAATTTGCTTGATGGGATCAGATACCAGCCGTCCCCATAAAGATCGACTAAATACTTCTGAAAGCCGCTTAGCGTAACGCCCTCGGGCACTAGCGGATTATCGTAGCCGCAGTCGCCCGTAGGCAAGAACCAATCGGGCGCCCACCGCTCAAGCGGCAGGCCGAACGGATAGTGCGGCTCGGTTGAGCAGCCCTGTACGCCAAACGGTTCGTCTCCGTGCACGGCGTCGTGGATTTTAGCGAGCTTGACGCTATACATTATGCCCTGGATCGCGCCCCAAAAGGCTAGCAGGTAGCCAAGCGCGGCGAGGAGCAAATTTTTAGGATTTATGATCGCGACCAGGCCTCCTAGCGCCATGCACAAAAAGGCAAAGCGGATATAGACGCATTGCTCGCAAGGCGGCATATAGACGTAGTTTTGAAACAGCGAGTGCGCGAGGATAACAAGCCCTACGCTCACTACTATGAGGATCGCCCACGGCAGGCGGCTATCTGCGAATTTCGCTATTTTTTCCGCAAATTTCATGCTCGCGCCCTATTTTTTAAGTAGCTCTTCAACTAGCTGCGCCATGCCGTCGATGGAGCTGATGGACTTCGTCATGATGAGATATTTGCCGTTTACGACGAACGCCGGCACGCCTTGGATCTTGGCTACGTCGTAGCTCTCGTCCCATTTTTTAAGCAGTTCGGCGACTTTGGGATCCTCTAGCTTTTTTTGATAGTCCGCCTCGCTGATGCCTGCCGCATCAAGCCCAGTCTTTAAAAACGCAGCCTCGTCCTTGCCGTCGCTCCAGCGTTGCTTTTGATCGTGATAGGCTTTGTAGTAGGCAAATTTCGCCTTTTTAAACAGCGAGTTTTAAT
>CAUPYN010000225.1:0-3299 GCA_963515575.1 uncultured Campylobacter sp. | reverse complement strand
TCGCTGGGCAGCGGATCAAGCGTGATGAGATGAAAGAGCGGATTTTCCTCGTCCGCGCAAGGCTCATCTAAAACCCCGCCTATTTTATACTTCGTCTCGCCCAAATTTGCTTCCGCGGCTTCCTTGTTTTCGCCTTTTTGCGCTTCGCCCGTCCATAGTCCCCAAGTTGGATGATTTTTAGCTTGATGCGCGGCAAACGGCTCGCTAAAATACCCCTGCCTAAACGCGACGTGATACGCGCGCTCGCCGCAGTATCAAGTTAGCCTAAACGCTTCGCCGCCTATACTCATTTCATCGCTAGCTTGCGCTTTTTGGACTTGACTTTCTTCGCGCGGCGCGTTTTTGCCGGATTTGGGGTCGTTTAAATTTTCTTCCGCTTGCGAATTTAGCTTGTTAGCGTTAAATTTGACGTCATTTATGACGCCTTGCGCTTGGCTTAAATTTTCATCCGCCAGCTCCGCGCCGTTTGCGCCTCCCGTAAATTTAACCCTCTCAAGCGTAAAGCCTACGTCCTCCAAATAGTAGCCCAGATGCTCGCTAAGGCTGCCTTTATGCTTCAAAAACTTCTCCGCCGCCGCAGTCTCGCAGGCAAATTTTATATTTCGCGGCTGTCTTGTTTGCAGCAGGCACTCAAAAAGCCTTTGTTTATCGCCCCTGCTAGCTTGCGCGCTAGCTAGCCTCTCACGCCAGATCTGCGAGCTCTCGTAGTCTAGCTCGCGCCACGGATAGCACTCATAGTATGTCCCGTCGTTTGGTCGCAAGCTAAAAATCTCCTCCAGATATGGGTGCAAAAGCGGCGCAAACTCGAGGCTTGCTACGGCGATTACTCCCCGGGCGTTTATTTGTCGCGCGCTATTTTTGTTTGCTTGTTTTTTATCTCTTTGCGTCTCGTTTTTAGCTCCGCCCTCCTCGCGCAAAATCTCCATCGCCGTAGAGACCAAAGCCCTAAAATCCTCTTTGCTAACGTAGCTCATAGCGTCATCTAGTAGCGCGCCGCTCTCTCGCCGCCCGCGCAGTAAGCTATCGGCTAGCATAAAATACGCCGCCTCGTCGCCCTTTAGCCGCCAAAACCGCTCGTATAAATCAGACGCGCCAAAGCCCTCTCGCTCAAAATCCATAGCTATAGCTAGCGCATCTTCTTGTTTACTCATACCGTTTCCTTTTTTTATTTTTTGCGAAAATTTAGCCGAAGGTTTAAATTTCGGGCCGGGTAAATTTGACACAAGGCGCCGTTTTATACGAGTTTGGCACCTTGCTACTAGTAGTTAAAAAGTATTTTCTCTCTTTTCAAGCACGAGATGAAGGATATACGTCGCCGCAAACGCTACCGCGCTAGGCACGATCCAGCCCAGCATCGAGTCGTAAAACGGCATTTTTTTAACAAGATCCGTCACTAGCGGCACGGAAACGCCCGCGATATCAAGGCCGTTTATGGTTCCTACGACCACGCAGACGTAAACGCAGCTGCGGTAAACCAGCTTGCTGGAGTCTATTAGCGGATTGATAAGCGAGAGGATGATAAGCATGATAGCGACCGGATAGATGGCTACTAGTACGGGAATTGAGCCCTTGATGATGGTCGTAAGGCCGAAATTTGCCACGCCAAAGCCGATCAAACACCACGCCGCAACCCAAATTTTATATTTGACGCGCCCGTCCGTTAGCTCCTCGAAGTACTCGCTAGCAGAGCTTATGAGCCCCAGCGTCGTCGTGATGCACGCTAGAAAAAATGCCGAACCTAGCACCAAAACGCCCGCTTTACCGAAGTAATGGCCGCTAATGCGCGATAGTAGCTCGGCTCCGTTTATCTCCGGCGCGTCTTTAAAAAGCTCCGCCGACGTAGCGCCAAGGTAGCCTAGCATAAGGTAAATCGCCATCAAAATCACGCCCGCCGTCATGCCTGCTTTTATCGTCGAGGAGACGAGATGACGCTCGTCTTTTACGCCCACGGTTCTGATAGCGTTTATCACGATGATACCAAAGGCAAGCGACGCTAGCGCGTCCATCGTCTGATAGCCCTCGACAAAGCCCTTGGCCGCGGCGTGTTGCGCGTACTCTCCGCTAGGAGCGGCAAATTCGCCTATCGGGAAGAAAAATCCCGCCCCAAAAAGCAGCAAAATCAGCGCCAAAAGTAGCGGAGTTAGGTATTTGCCGAGTAGATCGACTAGTTTTGACGGATTCATACAGACGTAATAATTTAACGCAAAATACGCCGCCGAGTAAAAAAACAGCCAAATTTGCAAATTTTCGTGCACGATAAAAGGCTTAACCGCGATATCAAAGGGCATGTTTGCCGCGCGAGGTATCGCAAAAAGCGGCCCGATCGTAAGGTATAAAAGCGCGGTAAAAAGCACCGCAAACACGGGGTCTATGCGGCGCACCAGGCTTTGAAGCCCCTTTGCTCTAGCGATAGCTGCTACGCCAAGCACCGGCAAAAGCACCGCCGTGGCGCAAAAAAACATGATCGCGACGTAAAAATTCTGCCCAGCTTCTCGTCCCAGATTCGGCGGAAAGATAAAGTTCCCCGCGCCGAAAAACATCGCAAAAAGCGTGAGCGAGATGACTAAAAACTGATTTCTGCTAAGATTTTGTTTCATTTTCGCTCCGTTTCGGATTTAAATTTGACAGATTGTATTTGGATAAAGTTGAAATTTCGTTGATTTTGGTTAAATTCGCCGATTTTTCGCGCTTGCGTGTTTCGATTTGAAATTTAACCGCGCGGCGAGAGTAAAATTTAAACATTTTAAAGTATAATCGCGCAAAGGAAAAATATGGCGAAAGTAAAAACGGTATTTGAGTGTCAAGCCTGCGGAAATCAGCAAAGCAAATGGGTCGGCAAATGCCCTCAGTGCGGGGCTTGGGATAGCTTTTTAGAACTAAACGCGCAGCAAATCGAGACGCTAAAAGAGATCTCAAAAAACACCGCAAAACCGAGCCTCGCAAAGCAAATCAGCGAGGTTGAGATCGAAAAAGTCACGCGCATCAGCACGCAAAATAGCGAGCTGGATCTAGTCCTTGGCGGCGGCGTCGTGGAGGGCTCGCTGGTGCTAATCGGCGGAAGCCCCGGCATCGGCAAAAGTACGTTACTACTAAAAATCGCGTCAAATTTCGCCGCCCAAGGCAAAAAGACGCTGTATGTCAGCGGCGAAGAGAGCGCGAGCCAGATCAAAATGCGCGCCCAACGCCTAGACGCGGTCAAAGACGGGCTGTTTTTACTCACGGAAATTTTACTCGAAAATATCCTCGCCGAAGTGCGCAAAAACGAGTATAAAATCCTCGTCATCGACTCCATACAGACC
>CAUPYN010000224.1:0-3338 GCA_963515575.1 uncultured Campylobacter sp. | reverse complement strand
CGCGGATGCTGATGCGAGCTGACTTGGATAGCTGTTTTGCAATTGCTTCCAGACGGTTCATCTCGGCTTCGCTTTCTAAATTTATCATCAAGATTTCATTTTCCAGCGCAAATTTGAGTTCGTCGTCGCGCTTACCCACGCCGCTTAGGATGATCTGGTAGTTTTTAGCCCCCGATAGCAGCGCGCGCTTAACTTCGCCTACGCTCACGCAATCAAATCCGGCTCCAAGCCCGGCTAAAAATTTCAAAACGCTTAAATTTGAGTTTGCCTTAACGGCGTAACATACGAGAGATTTTCTAGCGCGAAAGGCGTTTTTTAGCGCTTCGTAGCGGTGCGCCATATTGTCAAAATCGTAAACGTAAAGAGGAGTGCCGTATTTTTTTGCCAAATTCGTAAAATCCATAACTAGCCTTGTTTAAAAATAGTTAGATTTTACAGAAATTTTGCCTAAATCTCTCTTAACGACTTTTAAAATGTAGATAAAAAGCGTATGCGCCGAGTAAAATAATCGGTAAAAGCACGCCGATCTCGGGCGAGACGACGCCGTTTCTGGCAAACCTCATCATAACAAAAAGCACACCCCAGACGCAAAGCGAGGCTATCGTGAAGATAAAGCTTTTTAAGGCGAGGTTAAAAAATCGTCCCGTAACCGGCAAAAAATAGTAAATAATAAGCACCATAAAAGGCGCAAAAAACGGCGCAAAAGCAAGATTATAAAGCGTCGTTTTGGTCGAATTTAGCCCGATACCCTCGTCTTTAAACGCTAAAATATAATCCACCGCATCAGAAATCGTGATCGCCGAATTCTCCGCCGACGCGCTTTCTATCGTTTTTGGTTTAAAGCCTTCAAGCGTTTTTAGCCCGCTTGGCGTTTTGATATCGAGTCCTTTTTCGCCCAGTTTGATATTTTGCGGTAAATTTACGATTTTCGCCTCTTTTAAAAGCCACGCGTCATCTACGAACCTAGCGCTACGTCCAAACGTCGCAGCGCGCAAATCGCTACCGTTTACGTCAAATATCCGAACGTCTTTAGCTTCGCCGCTAATCGGGCTAAGGCTATCTATGTAGATAAATTTGCCCTCGAATTTTAAGAAAATATCCGAGCTAGTGCGCGATAAATGTGAGAGTTTAACGATATTTCTGGCGTACTCGTAAGAGTAGGCAAACGGCGTAAAATTTAATCCTACGTAAATAAACGTGATGGCAAGCGCGATGTAAAAAGGCGGCTTTATCAGGCGATTTTTGTCGATACCTAGCGCGTAAAAGCTAACTAGCTCGTTGCTACGGATCATGCTAAATTTGCTAGTTATCAGCGCAAAAATGAGCGCAAGCGGCAAGACGTAGTTTACCGCCGTAAGCGAGGTAAGTCCGAAATAAAGTAGCTTTAAGTTTGCACTTGCGGGCATATCTTTTAGATTGGTTAGGATATCGATACCGACGTAAAAAAGCGTAAGCGCGATAAACAAGATCGCGAAGTATTTAAAATAAAGCCAGCCGACGTAACGCGCGTAAAGGTTCATCTGGGCCATCTTAAGTCAAATTTTACGCACGGTAGAAGGCGAACGAAAGCGGCGCTACCGAAAATACCGAAAACTTGCCAAATAAATTTATTATTTGAGCTATACTGCAAATATGCGTCCTTTGCCGCCGTAATGACGCTCAAATTTGCCGCTTTTTGGCTAGACGAGAAACAGACTTGTTTTACGCTCTTAAAAAACCCGAATTCAAGTTTTTGTCTGGGCGTTTTTTTCGTAAATTTTATAAATTTGCATGTAAAGTTTTTAAGTAAATTTATAAAATTTACGGTAAGGAAAATTAGGAGAAAAGTTTTAAATTTAGGCTCTAAATTTAACTGATTTTTGAGCGCCTTTAAAAGCCTCAAAATTTGAGAAAATGCAAAAGTCGCAAATGCTAAATTTAACCCGCTCACAAAATGCCTTTTTTTGTCGATAATTTTTGCGAAACGGTATCGATATCGGTTTTTATTAGCTCGTTTAGCGCGTTTTCGCAGTAACCCAAAATTTTTTCCAATCCCTCTTTTTCATCTGCGTTAAATTCGCCAAGCACATGTCCGGTTACCGCGCTTTCGCCTTTGTGCGCGCTTCTGCCGATACCGATACGTACGCGCTCGTAGTCTGCACCCATTAAGGCATCGATTGATTTTAGCCCGTTATGTCCGCCGTTTCCGCCGCCTTTTTTAAATTTAACGACGCCGAAATTTAGATCAAGGTCGTCATGAATAACGATAATGCGCTCGGGTTTGTAAAAATCAGCAACGGCTTTTACGCTTCGTCCGCTTAAATTCATAAAGGTCGTCGGTTTTAGAAAAAGTAAATTTTGAAATTTAAACAGCTCGCCTTGAAATTTAGCTGAGCTTACGTCGGTGAAATTTGAATTTTTGAGTCTATCTATCAGCATAAAGCCGACATTGTGTCTTGTTTTGGAGTACTCGGGACCGGGATTCCCCAGTCCGACTATGAGTATCAAGGCTAGCCTTATTTAGCTTTTATTACGCCTAGAACCGCTACGCGGTCGGCATCGATCATAGTGACGCCCGCAGGAACGGCTATATCGCGCACCAACACGGTATTGTCTATATCAAGACCGCTAACGTCTATGTCAAATGAATTAGGCAAATTTTCAGCCGTGCATTTTACGGCTAAGCGTCTTTTTGAGATAATCAAAACGCCTTTATTTTTTAGACCGACCGGAGTTCCGTAAGGCTTAACCGGGACCATATATTTTGAGACGACGCCTGGAAGCGCAACCTTTAAATCAACGTGTTTTAGCGCATTTGTCACAGGGTCTTTTTGATACTCGACTACTACGACTTTCAAGGTTTTTCCGCCTACTTTTACGTCAAACGCAAGGCTCTCTTTTTTGCGAACCTCTTTTATAAAATCATTGATTTTAAAAGCGGCCTGCACATTCTCTAACCCCTTGCCGTAAATGTTGGCGATTAGATAACCATCTCTTCTCAAGGCTTTTGACGCCTTTTTACCGATACTCTCTCTAACGATACCTTCTAACATCGTTTTCCTTTCCTTAAAAATAGAGACAGATAATACCCAAATTTATATAAATTTCGCCTTACTTGATATCTTTAAGCGCGATAACCTCGCTTTGAAACTCTTTTAAAAGCTCGCCATCTTCCTCGATGGATGCAACCATAGCTCGCTTTTTAGCGAGGTCTGCACTTTTGATTTTTATATCGAGATTTTCCCTTCTGCTCGCGCTTCTTAGCGCTTCTTCTTTCGTGATAACGCCCGCAGTATACATGTCTAGCAAATGCTGCTCAAAGGTCTGCATCCCATAGTTGTTTTTAATTTGTTCTATCG
>CAUPYN010000223.1:0-3417 GCA_963515575.1 uncultured Campylobacter sp. | reverse complement strand
CCGTTTAGCTTGTTTTGCTTCTTTGCTTCGATATATCGGCGGTAAAGACGATCATAAAGCTCATCGCTCATTTTATAGACCATATCACGCTTAGCCTTATTGATTTTAAACGGGATAGTGTAAGTCCTGGTTTTAAAATTGATATCGCTAAATTTTAAACTTAATACTTCGTTTTTACGACGGCCGTGAAGCAGGAAAAAGAATATATCCGCGCTTGGCTCTTTGTTTTCAGAAATAGCCTTGATAAACTTCTTTTGGATTGATACACTATAATCAAAGTATCTTTTGTTATCAAATTTAGGGAGCTCGATAAAGTCGCAAGGATTTTTATTAATTAGCTCGAGTTTTAGTGCAAGCTTAAAAACAACCTTAAGCTTTGCAAGGATATTTTTAACCGTCTTAATTTTGTAATCTCGCTTAATAAGATCGTTACAAAATCTTTGGATATCAATAAAATTTATATCATTAACGCATTTTAAGCCTAAGCCGTCTTTGAAATGTTTTTGATACGTAGATATATCGCTTCTAAGAGTAGAGGGGCTTAAAATAAGCTCATAATACTCGAGATAGTTTTTAAAAAGCTCGTTAAGCGTCATTAGAATTGATACTCCCTTAATCCGCGATCGATAAAGTCCTCGAGGTCAGGGTTATTTAGATCGTGCTTAGTATTTCTCTTTGTAAATGAATTCAAGCCGCGATCAAGCATTATATTTTCAACGTAGGCAAGGTGCTGAAGATTACAGTTTGATTTATCAAGCTTTGAATAATAATTGTATAGCTCGTAATTTTTCATCCATAGAGGCGGTTTTTTGAATTCTTTTCGATTTTTCATAGCTTCGCGCTTGATTTTTTCTCCCTCGCGTACGTACCAAGCATCAACCCAGGCGTCAAGCTCTGGTTTTATGCTTTGAGAGGTTGATTTTTGAGGCATTTTTTGAGTTTCATAAATATTTACAACCCTACCGCAAATTTTATGCGTTAAAACGCCTTTTTCTAATATTATTTCCTCCTCTCGTCGAGGAATAAAAATATTTATGTATTTTTCGTGTAAATCCCACTCGATAACGTTTTTATCGTCGTTTTTAATGTCGCATAAATGATAAAAATCCCTCATCGAGCTGATAAAATTTATACGACGATATACCCAAAGCGGCACCTGAGTGCGAGAAGTAATAAAGCGCCTTACTTTGTGCTTTACATACCACGCCGCAAGCGCGTCTAATTCATCGGTTTGGCTTAAATTCATAAATGTTTTTTGAATATATTTCATTACGTAGCCAGTAGGATTGTCGATTGTCCATTGAAAGCCATTTATTTCGCCGTTTCGCGCCTGGTGCGGAGTAATAGCGTCGGTTTTTAAATTTTGCGGGGCGTTAAATAGGTCTTTATAACACTCAAAAAGATAAGGTATTGTGTGCGCAGGAACGTAAAAAAGCGCATGAATATGCGGCACGCCATCCTTTTTATGCGGCTCGAAGCAGCGAACATAGGAACGATCAACGCCTTTATATTTCTTATGATAGCGTTTGATTAAAAGTAGCCATTGGTAGTTTAAAATATGGACTAAGTCCCTAATTTCAAGCTTTTCGCCGTTTTTCATCCTTGATTTTATATCGACAGGTATATATTTCCAATCAAGGGGCTTAAATTTGCCGTATTCGCCCTTTAAAGCACCGCGAAAGCAGCCGTTTAGCGTGATAGTCAAAAATACGCCTTTTTGTTGATACATGATACTAAAAGAATTTAGGGTGTTAATCCGATTTGAGACTTCAGCGTAATAACGCTTGCTTAAATTTGCGGACATTGATATATCAAGGAGGCTTTTTACTTCGCCGAGATTATTTACAAAGGAAAAATTTTGCATATAGTCTCTTTGAGCCTTGATTTTATCGTTGGCAATAATCAAATCTAACTTGGAAATCCCAAACACTTTGCACCTTAAACTTAAAAGTGAATTATTTTTATTAATTTGACAAGGCGGCGCGTTACTTCGCGCGCGCTACGCGCCGCGCTCAGTTTCCGCTCCGCTTTGAAACTTTACAAATTTAAATTACCTGTATCGTTAAAGTTACGACTGAGTCTATTTCTTGATCTTGCTCGACCGAAAAAAGGTATTTAAGTAAAAAGATGTCTTTAAGTATTGGGATACCGTTACGTTGTTTTTGATTAGTACTTTTGTTTATGCCGGATAAGACTAAGATGTCGCCGCGTTTGAGAGAATACGAGCTTTTAAGCTCCTTTTTTGATGTGGTAGGGGTTAGGGTATTGCTTGATGATAAAAGGTCCTCTAGGATAAGATGTAAATCAAAATCTATGTGATCGCACAAAATAATAGGTTTTAAGGTAACTTTTAAGCCGACGTCTTTATATTCGTATGAATTTTGTGTAGTGGTTTGAGTGGCCGAAGTTTGGCTATTTTGCACGAGATAGGGGATATTTTGGACGGTTGAGAAATAAACTTCGGTATGGTTGCGAGCAGTTAAAAAAGGGCTGGATATGATTTTAGTTAAGCCGTTGGCATCAAGGAAATTTAAGACGCCAAAAAAGCCTTCATTGTCATTTCTAATTACATTTGAGTTCGTAGTGTATGGCGAAGTGATTAAATTTATGTAATACGCCAAATCGCCGTGATTTAAAGGCTTTAACAGACTTTGAAGCTTTGTGCCGCGGTCTTTGATGTCTTTTAGGTTGGTTTCGGTTATAGTGAGTTTAAACTGAACTTGCTCAAGCTGCTTATCTATACTCTTGACCGCGTCTTTGATTTGATCGTAGATATGCTCGTCGGCACGGAAAAATATAGAATTAGACGATTTAGAATAGGTAGCATTGATTTCAAAATTTGAGATGATACGCTGCACGTCGTCTAAAACGTAGTTGTTTAAATCGATACGGCGCAAATCAAGGCTAGGCAGCTTTTTATCCGTTACGTAATAAAAATTACCTTGCTTATAAAGGTAAAGCCCTTTTGACTCGAGCATTTTTTGAAACATAGGCAAGCTTAAATTTGTTTCTTGCTGAAAAATAAAATAGTAATAGCTACCGTCAATGCTGTCGTCGGTTACTATGGTTATGTCGTTGGACTTACTTGCGAGCTGGGCAAAGCTTGCAAGATCGGTATAGATCATCTCGGCTTTTAAAAAGCTACTTAAAAGGACTAATGCTAGGATTAGTTGTTTGAGTGTTTTCATAGGATACGCCTTTGTTTGGATTTTTATATTGAGACGAAGTATTTTTTAGCTCATCGAGCGCAGGCGCGTCGAAAACTAAAAAATACTCCGTAAGATGTTTACCTTTGGTGGTAGAGAAAAAATATAAGGGTTTATGCGTCGAAACGGTAAAAGAGATATAGCCGTAAGGGAAAGGATATTTTTCATTTTTAAAGGTGCAGATGTCGTCGATACATGAAAGGTTGTAAAT
>CAUPYN010000222.1:0-3423 GCA_963515575.1 uncultured Campylobacter sp. | reverse complement strand
AATATCATCATTTTTGAATAATCCACCATTAAAACGAGGAATATTTTCTCTTGAATTTCCTATGTCTATCCATCTACACAATGATGAAAAAATTTCAAAAATATTTTAGATCTTTTTTCCTTTTTCCAAAGTTTTATGAAAAATATTATTTGTCAATAAGACTTTGTCTTCACAAAAGCAGATAAAAAAGAATATATAAAATATAGTTTTTAAGGCAATAACAATGAAATATCAAAAAGCCATTTGCGCCGCGGGGCTAACTGTTTTGGTCCCGACGAGTTTTCTTGATATAAACGGTGTAACTTTTCCTGTCTCGCAATATACTACACAAGATGGTTCTTATCAATCGCGAGGGTATATCCAAGAAACAGAGGATAATGCAAATTTTATAAAAAAAGCGCTCATAAGCGAAGCAAAAAAAGATTTATGCGAGCAAGGATTAAAAATACTACATGAAGACATCGTAAGCGATTACGTAGAGGGCTTGGGCAATATGTTATTTTGCGATATAGTCATAGAGACGAGCGATATTTTCACCGTAAAAGATATGATCGAACTAAACGCGGGCATAATAAAAAAGCATAGCCTTATGGATAACGATATCGTTTTAACTCTACATACCGCATAAAATGCCGTTTCAAAAAGATTATTATAAAGAGTGCGTCGCAGAGTGGATAGCGAAATTTAACGAGTGCGATGACGATGAAATTCTTTTAAGGAATATACTTTCAAGAGCTTATTACACCGCATTTTTACACTGTGAAAACGTCGTCAGGGAAGAAGTTTTGAGCAGTCAAGCGTCCTTTACGAAGAAGATAATAGACCATCGTAGCGTTATGGATGCCGTAAAAAATCCGACTATAAAAAATTTACTCGTAGAGCTAAAAAGATATAGAGAACGAGCCGACTATGATGCAAAAAAATTAACCCTTCAAAAACATGCCAGCGCAGGTAAAAAACTGCTGAGCAAAACATTTATACAAAAAGAGCTGTTGGCAAAAATAGATACTGTTTTAGAATATAAGCAATAATTTTTTTATTTATACGTTTTTTAGGAAACAAATAATCTAAACTATCCGCAAAAAAAGCGGAGAGTTTAGATGGATAACGACTTAAATTTAATCGAAAAAGCATTTAGAGATCTTGAAAACCATAAAGAAAGATTTTTAAAATGCGAAGCGGCGTTTCTAGCCACATACAAAGACGACAAGCGAACGAGCAAGCTCAAAAACTCCGAGCGTAGCCGCTCAAAGCTCTACGTTCCGCTCATCAAAACCACCGTTTTTATCATACATGCGATATTTAAAACAAGCTTCATGAGCGATCGCTGCCCGATCGAAATCACTCGCGTCGGGCGCAGAAGCGACGACGATCTAATCCTGCAAAACGCGCTCACGGCGGTACTCAAAAATCGCTGGAAGAAAAAAGAGCACCGCGTTGGGCTCAGCAAGGCAGTCCTTAGCGCGCTATACTTGCCGCTAGGCATAGTAAATCTTTTCTACGACAAAGAGCAAGGCGATATCGCTACGCGCTTTATCCCTATCACCGATCTAGCCTTTGACAAATACGCAAGCGACATCAACGATATAGAATACGTCTGCTACAAATGGCGTCAATCCGTGCGCCAGGTCGAAGAAAAAATCAAAACAAAATTTTATAAAGGGAGAGACAAAGATCTCATCCTGGGCTCAAAGGTGGAGTGGAGCCAGAGGGTGCAGATGAAAGATATCTACAAAAAAATCTATGTAAACGGCCGTCAGATGTGGGAGCTAAAGAGTTTTGCTAATGATTTTTTGGTAAGGGAGACGAAATTTTCGACTCTACCGTTTCACTTCGGCTACTGCATAGACGCGATGCCTAGCGTCGAGGAGAGCATGCGCGAAAAGGAAAACGCCGTATACGGCTCGTGCGTGCCGGAAATCGTCAAAGAGATCCAAGAGGAATACAACATCAAGCGTAATCAAAAAATCGACATCACCGAAAACCAAATAGATCCGTCATTCGTAGTGGATAAAACCAGGGGCGCAGTGGCGGTAAGCGACGTGATGGCGAGGAAAAAGGTCATTAGGGTGGAAACGGACATGGGCGCTAGAGTGAGCGACGTGATAATGCCGTTTCCCGTGCCGCCTACGTATCAGCTAAGCGAAGAAATAAATATGCTCGGCAAAGAGTATGAGATAGCAACCGGCGTAAATAGCGTGATGACCGGGCAAACTAGCCCGAGCGATCGCCGCGCTATGGGCGCGCTGCAAACGGTGAACGCCGCAAGCTCGATGAGAATAGAAAGTATGATGCAAACCTTGCTAGAAACTATGCTTTCAAGCTATGCGCAGCACTTCGTAGAGCTACTGTATCGCTTCGTAAGCGACGATGAATTCGTAAAAATCACCGAAGACGAGAATGTGATAGACGTGATCGGCACGCTTGCGCAAAGAAAGGCGAACCGTCTGGATTTTGACGTTTCGGTGAATTTCGGCACGACGATAGCAAACGAAGTAAAAATCAATCAACTAAACGGACTACTGGGCGTGCTAGCCCAAAATCAAATAAGCTCGCCGAAAATAACGGGCGAAATAATCAAAGAGGTGCTAACTCTAATCCTGGGCGAAAACGCGCCGATAGAGCAGGTGGACGAGGCTATGGCTCAGATGTCGGCGATGCAGGAGGCAGCGCAGGCTCAGGCTATGGAGCAGGCGCAAATAGAACAAGCGCAAGCGGAGCAAGAAGCTCAGGCGCAAAGAGAACCGAGCGAGGAGGAGATAGAGATGGCGGCTTTGGCAAACGGCGGAGTGTAGATAATAGGTATCGTCTTGAAATTTTATACTTTTTTTAGGACGCGGGTAAATAAAATAATAAAAATTTTAAAGGAGAGGACATGGCATATAGGGACAAATACGAGGTTTTGGGCACTATCGTGGCAATGGCTAGCAACGGGCTTAGCGTCTATAAAAAAGGCGAAGACGAAGGACAGATTAGCGGCGGGAGTATCGGCGACGTGGTGGTGCGAGATAAAGGCGAGGGCGGCTTTGCCTCCGTGAATATCATAAGCGAGCAGGAGTGGGAAGCTATGCCGCAAAACGAGGCGGCCGAGGCCGAGATGAAACAAGCCGCGTCCGGTGCGAAAAATCTCGCCCCCGAGCTAGCTAAAGCCAAAAACGAGATTGAACGCTTGAAGGCTGAAATGCTAGAGGCTAAAGGCGAGGCCGAGCGCTTCAAGGAGGAGTGCGCGAGTTTGCAAGACCGCATAAGCGCTGCTGCAGGCGAAAATTTAACTTTGACGCAGGAAATTCAAAAGCTCGAGGCCGAGAATAAAAAGCTAAAAGAGGCGGCTAAGAAAGCAGAGAAGAGCAAAGACAACGCGCCTAAGGCAAATGAGCCGCAGGATTTAAATTTAGGAGGTAATGAATAATGCCAGACATATAC
>CAUPYN010000221.1:0-3430 GCA_963515575.1 uncultured Campylobacter sp. | reverse complement strand
GTATCAGCCCAAAAGCCTATTTTATCGCATTGGTATAAGCTCAGAAATATCAAAGATAAAAATATTTTTGATTTTTACGTAGTGAACTATACTTTTGCTTGCATTTTCTTATTTTAAACTATATTATTTCCTAAAATACATTAATAATCTTAAGGAAATAACGATATGAACGAAACGTTTCTAACGCCAGCAGAACTTTTTGAGCAATTTGGGATTCCAATTCAGACCCAAGCCAAGTGGAGAATGAAAAATAACAATAAAATAAAGATACCGTTTATAAAGCTAGGCCGCAGAATCGTTTATAAGCGATCTAGCATAGAAGAATTCCTGGATAGCCTAGAAAAGAATAAGGTAAAAACGTAAATTCCTGCCGCCGACGGTAGGTTTAAGCTTTATTATAAATTAAAACTTAAGTATTTTATTGATGTTAAAAAAATAACATCGGTAAAATACTCAATCATAAATATATAAAGTTATAAAAGCCAAAAATCGCTATTTTATCTATTTTAGTGCAAAATATCATATCGAATTAGGAATAATTTCATAGGTATATTAGAAATAGTTACGAGAAATTTAGTTTTGAGGCTTTAGAAACCAATGGCAAATTAGATATTAGGGTGGCTATGCTGATTTGACGATGTTTTCGCATCAAAGCAAACATTTAGCTTTTGGGCAAAAATCATAGATAAAGCCAAAATTCACAATAAAATAGTAAATCTTGAAGAATTAGATTTTAAAAATATTCGAAATTTAACAGGAAAGATAAACTTCTAAACTATCAAAAGGTAAAAATCTCATATGACCTAGCGGTTAAAATCCGCGATAGAGCTTTTCATTTTAAAAACCTCTACAAGCTAAACGGTGACCAAACGTCGAGAGATTCAAGTTGCATAGTTAAGGCACTAGTCGGTATAAAGTCGAAAATGTTAGAAAATTTTATTGAATATATACTTATTTTCTTTGATCGTGAGCTATTAGGATACTTAAGATAAGGTAGCAGATAACAAGCTCCACTGTGAACTTCAAGGCAATTACACTAAATTTTGATTATTTTCGCTTAATTTTTACTACTTAATATTAATGCATCAAAGTGGCTATCTATTTTTATGATTACGTTAATAGGTCTTAAAGATGCCTTTTTCCTATTTATGCACGCACGCACTCACTCTTAAGATATAATGGTCACTAAATATTTCAAGCTCCGACTTGTTTTAGCCAAATTTACAACATGCGATCATAACCATATCGCCGTCAAATTTAAACCCTCCACCTAACCAGCAACCTTCTTTTATCATCGATGTTTAAATTTATAAAATCTATACCAAAAAGTTTCGTTAAATTTTCACCCTTTAAAATTTGATCGGTTGCACCGAATTCATATCCTAAGGGGCCGTTTAAAAGCAAGGTTTTATCTGCCACCGCAAGCGCGTGATCGGGGTGATGCGAGGTAAAGATCACGCATGTTTTTTGCTCGCTATTTAGCTTTTTGATTAGGCTTAAAACGGCGTTTTGATGAAAGACGTCGAGATAGGAAGTCGGCTCATCCATGATTAGAATTTTGGGCCGTAGTACTAGCGAGCGAGCTATTAGGACTAGCTGCATCATGCCGCCGCTTAGCTCGTCTACGTTTAAATTTAAATACTCGCTAACGCCTGCTATCCGTGCGGCTTCCTCGGCCATCGCCCTATCCTCTGCGCTCGGCCCTGAAAACATACCGACGTTTGCGTTTACGCCCATTAAAATCAGATCTTTTACCTTAAAGCTAAAAGCGATATTTTCGCTTTGGGGCACGTATCCTACGAGTTTGGCACGCTCTTTGCCGCTAAGAGAGGCATGATCGCGGCCATCAATCAAAATTTGACCATTTTTTGCTTTTAGAAGTCCCAAAACAATCTTTAAAAACGTAGATTTACCTATGCCGTTTGGGCCCAAAATCGCAAGCGTTTCGCCGCTTTCTAGGCTAAGGCTTAAATTTTGCAAAATTTGCTTCGCCCCGTAAGAAAAGCTTAAATTTTCTACGTTTAAGACCATCTTTTGCCCTTTTTAACGATGATGACGCCGATCATCGGAGCGCCTATAAGCGCGGTTAGGATACTTAGCGGGATTTCAGCCGAGCTCACGCTTCTAGCCGCGACGTCGGTTAGCATCAAAAATATCCCGCCTAATATCGCAGAAATCGGAACTAGCTGCGAGTTATCGGAGCCGTAAATCAGCCTCGTAACATGCGGCATCAAAAGCCCGACCCAGCCGATGATACCGGCGATGGCTACGCTTGCAGCCGTTATCAGAGTAGCAAGTACGATAAAGATAAAGCCTAAAAATTTGCTCTCGCCCAAAATGCTTGCATGTTCGCCGCCTAGGGATAAAATGTTTAGCTTCCATCCCATTAGGCTCAAAAGCACGAGCCCGATAACGCAAACGGGAGCAAGCGCCACTAAGTCGCTCCAAGATATGGCGCTTAGGCTTCCCATTAGCCAATATACGATGCTAGGTAGCTTTTCTTGCGTGTCGGCGACGTATTTGACGACGGAGATCAGCGCTTCAAAGATAGCGCCCGTGATGATGCCCGCAAGCACCAGCATGAGCTTTGAGTTTTTGTTTGCCAAAACGCCTAGGGCGTAAGCTATCATGACGGCTAAAAAGCCGAAAATAAAAGCGCCTATTTGCGTGGCTACGGGACTACCGAAGGCTAAAATGCAAACCACCGCGCCAAATCCCGCTCCGCTACCAACGCCGAGGATATTTGGGCTTACCAAAGGATTTGCAAACATCGCCTGAAATATCACGCCGGCCGCGCTAAGGCTAGCGCCTATCAAAAACGCCGCTATCAGCCTAGGCAAGCGCAGGTCAAATATCAAAGCGTAAAGAGTCTCTTTATCGTTTTGATAATAATCAATTAGCCCCTCAAGCGAAATCCTACCCGCAAGCAGCGAAAAAACGACTGCAAAGGCCAGAAAAAGCGATAAAAACAGAAATTTTTTCATTATCTAAAAAGCTCGTAAAATTTGCTCTCTCCTTTTAGGTCGAAGCGAAAAAATTTAGCTATCTCATCATCGTTTAGATCGTAGCCGTAGAGCAACTTGTAGCTCTTTTTCATCTCGTCTTTTAAATTTATATGCGCCTGCCCAGAAAATAGCACGCTAAACCACGCCCAGCCTAGGTGAGATTCGCCCGTAGGCGGTTCCCACATATCGCCTCCCAGAGGCATTTTATAGACGGCTTTTTGCTTGACGGCTTTTACGTTTTTTAAAATTTTATCGCCAAAAAAGTCCCGCGGAGTTAGCTCGTCAAAGTTGCTAAGCAAGATAACGTCCGGATTTTGTGCGAGAATTTCTTCTTTATTTAAAATTCTAAATCCCCCGAAATTTGCCGCATTCTGCCCACCACTCAGTTTTATCTCATAATCAAAATACGTCCCGCCGCCGGCTGC
>CAUPYN010000220.1:0-3437 GCA_963515575.1 uncultured Campylobacter sp. | reverse complement strand
CATCAAGCCCATTATCGAAGCGGCAAAGATCGTGGCAAATTTGGCTCGTGAGCTAAAGGCGGCGCAAATCGACATCAAATTTTTTGACGTCGGCGGCGGTATAGGCATCGTTTACGGCGACGAGAGCGAGCCTGATCTATACGAATACGCGCAGGGTATTTTGGCAAATTTAAGCGGCCTGGATGTTACGGTAGTTTGCGAGCCGGGACGCTTTATCGTCGGCAACGCGGGATATTTTCTAACTAGCGTGCTTTACGAGAAATTTAACAAAGAAAAGCGCTTTGTGATCGTAGACGGCGCGATGAACGACCTTATCCGCCCGAGTCTTTATCAAGCTAGGCATAAAATTTTTGCTATTAGCGGCGGCAAGACTCTTTGCGAGTGTAAGACTGAGCAGCTTCGGGAGCTCAAATTTAGCCCTTGCGACGTGGTCGGTCCGATCTGCGAGAGCGGCGACTTTTTAGCAAAAGATCGAAATTTACCGCCGCTAAACCCAGGCGATCTCGTCGTCATCAAATCAGCCGGCGCATACGGCTTTGCTATGAGCAGCAACTACAACACTCGCGGGCGCGTGGCGGAGGTTGCGGTAAAAGGCGGCGAGGACTTTTTGATAAGACGCCGCGAGAGCTTCGAGGACGTAGTGGCGCTGGAGCGAGAATTTTTAGGCTAAGGAGCGAAAATGCAAAACATAAACGACCTTAGAAACGAGATAGATAAGATCGACGACGAGGTGCTAAAGCGCCTAAACGAGCGTATGAATTTCGTGCGAAAGATCGGCGAGCTAAAGCAAACCAGCGGCAGCGCGATCTACCGTCCCGAGCGCGAAAGAGCGATCCTAAACCGCCTCGAGGGGCAGGACTCCACATTTTTAAATAAAGCCGCGATCGAGGCGATTTATCTTGAAATTTTTGCCGTCAGTAGAAATCTCGAGATGCCTGAAAAAGTCGCATATCTAGGGCCTGAGGGCACCTACACGCACCAAGCCGCAGAGAGTCGTTTCGGCGCGATGAGCGCGTATTTGCCCCTAGCTAGTATCGAGGCGGTTTTTACCAAACTAAAACACAAAGAGGCTAAATACGGCGTCGTGCCGATAGAAAACAACACCGAAGGCGCCGTGGGTGCGACGCTAGACTGCCTTGGACGGTTTGATAGCGTCAAGGTCGTAGCTGAAATTTACATGGATATCCACCATATTTTTGCGAGCAAGTACGAAAATTTAAAGGATATTAAACGCATCTACTCGCATCCGCAAGGCTACAATCAGTGCCGCAAATTTTTAGACGATCATATGCTTTCATCAGTCGAGTTTATCCCGGCAAAATCAACCGCGCAGGCCGCGCAGCTAGCTAGTAGCGAGCCAAATTCGGCCGCTATCTGCTCTAAGATCGCAGCCAAGCTTTACGGCGTGCCGATATTGTTTGAGACGATCGAGGATAACGCCGCAAACCGCACGAGATTTTTTATCTTAAGCGATTTTAAAAACGAGCGCGCTCAAAAAAATAAAACATCAATCCTAGCAAAGACCGAGCACCGTCCGGGCGGGCTCGTGGAGTTGCTGCTAGCCTTTAGAGACGAGGGCATAAATATAACCAAGCTAGAGAGCCGTCCGATAAAACAGCGCGAATTTAAGGCGAATTTTTATATAGATTTTGATGGGCATATAGACGACGATAACGTCCAAAAAGCGATACAAAAAGCGATAAGTTACGGCCACGAGATCGCGTGGCTAGGAAGCTACGTCGCGTGGGAGGAGTGAGATGAAATTTAACGAAAATTTGGCAAATTTAGTAAGCTATGAGGCGGGCAAACCTATCGAGCTAGTCGTACGCGAATACGGCATCGACGCAAAAGACGTCATCAAGCTAGCCAGCAACGAAAACCCGTACGGCACGAGCCCTGCAGTAGTAAAAGCAGTCGGCGAGATAGTAAATAAAATGCACCTCTACCCCGACGACAGCTACTTTGAGCTAAAGGCCGCGCTAGCTAGAAAATTTGACGTCAGCGAAAAATCTATCGTAATAGGCTCGGGAAGCGATCAGGTAATAGAATTTGCCGTGCACGCAAAGGCAAACGCAAAGAGGGGAATTTTAACTGCGAGCATAACATTTGCGATGTATGAAATTTACGCTAAAGCTGCAGGCGCGAAGGTCTTTAAAACAAAGAGTAAAGAGCATGATCTAGGCGAGTTTTTGCAAATTTATAAGGCTAAAAAAGACGAGATCGGCGTGATATTTTTGTGCGTGCCTAATAATCCTCTTGGAGGCTGCCTGGACGCTGAAGAAATTTATAAATTTTTAGAGCAAATCGATGCCGATACGCTTATGGTTATTGACGGCGCGTATCAGGAGTTTGCTAAATTTAAAGACTCAAAAAAAGAGATAAAGCCTCGTGAGCTCATAGCTAAATTTCCAAACGCGGTATATCTGGGCACGTTTTCTAAGGCTTACGGTCTAGGCGGTATGCGCGTAGGATACGGTATCGGCGAGCAAAGCGTGATGAGCGAGATAGGAAAACTAAGGGCGCCGTTTAATATAACGACGCTTAGCCTAAAAGCGGCCATAGAAGCACTAAAGGACGAAGAATTCGTAAAAATGACGCTTGAGACGAACTTTGAGGAGATGGAAAAATACGAAAATTTTGCCGACCTCCACGGTATAAAGCGTTTGCCTAGCTTTACGAATTTTATCGTTTTTGAGTTTGAGCGTCAAAACGCGAGCGAACTTGCTCAAAATCTGTTAAAAAAAGGTATAATTTTACGTGATCTAAAAGGCTACGGATTAAACGCGGTTCGTATAACGATTGGGCTACCGAATCAAAACGACGTAGTTTTAAAACAAATCGAGGAAAATTTAAAATAAATGGATTTTAAAGTAATATTTCAACAAATCGGGCAAATTTACCAAAATCTCTCGCTAAAACAGCGGCTGGTGGCTATGGGATCGGTTGCTTTAGTAGTTGGATTTTTGGTATTTTTAAGTATTTACAAAAGCTCAAACGTAAGCTACGACGGATATAGCGTTCTTTTTGAAAATACCTCGGCAGCGGACTCTGCGCTGATAATCCAGCAGCTTGAAAAAGATAAAGTTAAATATAAAATTTTAAATGAAGGCACTATTTTAGTGCCAAATGCCGACGTTTACCGCGAGAGAATCTCGGTGGCGTCGCTTGGGATTTTAAAAGACGGCAAAGTCGGTTTTGAGATTTTCGACAAGCAAGAATTCGGCGCGACGGATGCCGAGCAAAAGGTTAAATTTCAGCGTGCTTTGGAGGGTGAGCTAGCGCGCACGATCGAGAGTTTGGCGCCTATTAAAAAAGCTATCGTTCGTATCGCGATACCCAAAGAGACGCTTTTTACAGAGCGAGCTACGCCGCCAAGCGCCTCTATCGTTTTAAATTTAAAGGATGGGCAGAGCTTAAATTTAAAGCAAATTACGGGT
>CAUPYN010000219.1:0-3440 GCA_963515575.1 uncultured Campylobacter sp. | reverse complement strand
GCTATTGGTAGGTGGATAGCTGCTAAAATAGGAATTTTGCCAAATTCAAGCGGTGTTATAACGCCGCTTGAGCACTGGAATTTAACTCAATCTAAATTTAAAAATTGCAGCTTGATCCAGTCACAATTTAATGGGCTGTCTCTTCCGCCCGAGCTTTTTACCTCTTTTCGCGATAAAGCTTGCAGTGCGCTTGAAACCATCTTTTCTGGCGAAGCTAAAAAACTTTTTATTATTGCTGAGAGCGAAAATGATGTAGATGATTTTGTGGCGGCTTACCTTATGACGCTTGAAAAAGAAAAGGCGCAAAAATATGCAGATAGGTGTCTTTTTATAAAAGATAAAGATGCATGGCAAGCGGCGATATCCGAGTTGCGACGATCGCATGTATTGGTTGCTAGCCCAAGGCTAGGCTTGGATGATGAACAACAAAATTTACTTGCGTTAGCCATAGAAAAAGGGCATGGAGTGATCGCGCCGTTTTGCGATGCCCCATCAATTGGTAATGACGATGTTATAGACCTTAAAAGTCCTCCATCATATCAGATCAAAGAGATACTGACGAAAGCGCAGTTCCCAGATGCTCTTGCAGAGGAATTTGCTAAAATAGGAAATAGGGGGCTGTCTGCACTTATGAGGTATCTCGTAGGAGTCGCTGCGCCGTCGTATGCGAAACGAAATACTGCTCGCGAATTGGCAAAAGCCTGTTTAATAGGTCGATGGGATGAAGAAAATAAAGCGGACATTCAAGCTATAGAAGAATTTGTCGGCAAAAGTTATAAAGAATGGATGGAAAAATTTAGAGCCGACGCTCTACGTTTAGACTCTCCACTTATTTTGATAGAGGGAAAATGGAAGGTTATTTCTCGTGATGAGGCATGGGACGTCCTTGGAGGTATGATCTCGAATGACGATCTAGCCCGTTTTAAGAATATGGCGATTTCATCTTTAGAAGAAAGAGATCCGGCGCTTAATCTACCAAAGGAAGAACGATGTGCCGCTAGTATTTATGGAAAACAATTAAACTATTCGCAAAATATTAGAAAAGGAATTTCTCAAACGCTTGCTTTGATGGGTAGTCGCCCTAAAGCGCTTAGTAACTGCTCTTGCAATGAAGCTTTAAACACTGTAAATTTTATTGTGCGCACATTGCTTGATGGGGCGGATTGGGAGCGATGGGCGAGCATAGATTACTACTTACCGCTTTTAGCAGAAGCCGCGCCCAGCGAATTTCTTGATGCTGTAGGGTCGTCATTGGCTGATATTTCGAATTCTCCTTTTCATAAACTATTTGAACAAGAAGGAAACGGAATAGAGGGCCGTAATTACATGTGCGGTTTACTTTGGGCTCTTGAAGAGCTGGCATGGTCTCCTAATTATTTATCAAGAGTAGCGGTTATCTTGGCGGATCTTGCCTCTATTGATCCCGGCGGATCTTGGGCAAATCGTCCTATGAGATCGCTTGTGAATATATTTTTACCTTGGCATGTGCAAACTACCGTAAAATTTGATATAAGAAAAGCGGCGATCAAAGCCGTGATAAAAAATCAACCTAAAATCGGATGGTCTCTGCTGCTAGAGTTGCTTCCGCAAGGTTGCCAAGTCACAAGCGGAAACTATCGCCCTATTTGGAGAGATTTTATCCCGTTAGATTGGAAGGATGGTGTATTTCAAAATGAATATTTGGAGCAAATTGCTGCTTTATCCGAGCTTATGATTGATTTAGCAAAAGAAGACGTGGATAAATTTATTGAGCTTATAGAAAGGCTTTCAAATTTGCCCAAAAATGCATACGATTTTATTCTTGATTATTGCTTGTCGGATAACATAATAAATTTGCCCGAAGAAAAACGCTATTTGGTTTGGGAGAAACTCGATAAGATTGTGCGTCGTCATAGAAAATTTTCTAATACTAACTGGGCATTGCACGAACAAGAACTTCGCAAAATCGAAAACATAGCCGATAGTCTTGCGCCATCTTCGCCGGATATAAAATATCGTTATTTATTTAATGGCGTAGTTTTTGAGTTGTTGGACGGAGATGGTGACCGCGATATGCAGATAGAAAGGCTCTTTAAAAAACGCAACTCCGCTATAAAAGAAATTTTGGACAGCGGGGGTTTGATGAGTTGCATAAATTTTGCCAAAAAAGTAGCTTCGCCGTTTGATGTAGGTCGAGCTTTGGGCGAAATAGAATATGATTTGATTGAAAATGAACTATTGCCAACATTTCTTGATTCAAATGATGAAGTTGAAAAGCAGGTTTTAAGCGGATATGTGCGAATTAAATTTTATAAAATCGGCATTGATTGGGCTGAAATGATTATGCAAAAAGATTGGTCTTTAGAGCAACGCGCTAAATTTCTGTTGCTTTTACCTTTCAATGAAGAGATATGGAAAGCGGTTTCTAAGTATTTAGGAGAAAATAGCGAGGATCTGTACTGGAAAAACGTTAAAGTTAATCCCTATGAATCAGACAGCAATCTGAATGAGGCAACCGAAAAATTGCTTACGTATGGGCGCGAAGGTGCGGCCGTTATCTGCGCTGCTCACAAGGCAAATAAAGCCGAAATTAATGAAGCCTTAGCGGTTCGTTCGCTTATCTCGGTCCTTGATAGTAAAAGCGGTAAGCAAGAACTTACCGACTATAGCTATGTGGCCTATGATGTAGTTGAGCTAATTAAGCGTCTTCAAAAATCAAAAACTATAGATCAAGACATACTGCTTAAAATTGAATCTAGGTTCTTTTCTTGGCTAAAAAGATTTTCTACAGAAGAATCCCCTACAGCAATCGAGAAAAAACTAGCTTCCGATCCGCAATTCTTTGCCGATATGATTGCTCTCGCCTTTCGTTCCAAGTATGATAAAAGCGACAGTGCTAAAGAAATAGATGAGAATAAACGCTATCTGGCCCAAAATGCCTACGATATTTTATATGAATGGAAACTTTGTCCGGGAGTTAAAGAAGATGGAAAATTTGACGAAAATGCATTTAAAGAGTGGGTCAAAGAAGCCAAAAAGATTACCGAAAAAACGGGGCATATAGGAGTTGCCGGGCACTATATCGGACAAATTTTAACCTATGCACCTTCCGATCCGAGCGGGCTTTGGATACATAAAGCCGTAGCCGATATTTTAGATCAGCGGGATGCTGACAAAATACGCTCTGAATTTACGCTCGCGCTTTTTAACCAGCGCGGAATACATACTTTTACTTACGGGCGGGAAAAGCGAGAGCTTGCTAAGAAAAATCAAGAAAAAGCCGAAGCCCTTGATGCGGAGAGTTTTACTAGATTTGCAGCAGCTATGCGCAAGTTTGCCGAGCAATATACAAAAGAAGCGCAAGCGGAAGAAAAAAGAGATATTTATGAAGAATACGATTAAATTTTTACTTTTTAGCTCCGGCTATCTTTGCCAGTTTTTGAGCCTAATCTTTAAGGAAA
>CAUPYN010000218.1:0-3447 GCA_963515575.1 uncultured Campylobacter sp. | reverse complement strand
AAGCTTGATTTTACCTATTACAGAAATGATGTTTAGCTCGTTTTCGCCGAATTTTTTCACGTAAGTATCGCAAATTTGCGAGCTAAAATTCGACCCGTCGTTAGTGCTATTTTTGCTGCAAAATTGAGCCTTTGATTGCTCGCCGTTTGCGTTTTTGATATCGCCGTAAATTTTGCTCGCGTCGTTGCTAGCCGAATCCTCGCAAATTTGCCGTTCGTTTAAATTCTCCACCCGCTTTTCGTCCGTGTTTTGCGCGAGCAGGTTTTGTAGTAGCGCTGCCTCCTCGCCGACGCCGAAAATATAAACTTCGCAGCCAAATTTGGCAAAAATCTCAAAGATTTTCTCCCAAGTACGTTTTGGCGGGGTTTTCATTTTATTGCCCGCGCTCAGGCTCACGCCGATCTTAAATTTATCGCTTTTTACGATATTTTCGTGCGGTATAACGAGCGGTTTTTGCAAGCATTTTTCATATTTTAGCTCGCTCTCGCCCAGCGTTTTTAAGTAGGTTATCAGCGTGAGATCTTGCAAAGTATGCGGCACTTTTTTCATGCCAAGCGCCAGCAAGGCAAAGTCGCTAGATATCGCGTAGTGATGCACTATGACGATGTTTTTAGCCAGCGTGCAGCGCGCTAAAAAGAGATTTAGGCTGTTTGGCATCAGCACGTAGACGCTCTCGTAGTTGCGCGAAAAAAGCTCGAGCGCGAGCCCTATTTTTGAGGTTTTTTTGCGTTTTACGCCGTTTACCGTAAATATTTTTTCTATTCGGCTGTCGTGCTTTGCGAAGGCTAGGTTTATCTCGTCGATTAGCGCGTCAAATTTGCCCAGCTTTTCAAAGATCACGGTCGAGTTTGCGTAGTCGCCGATTTTAGCGGTTTGTATGAGTAAAATTTTGCCTTTTTCGCCTTTAAATTTTAGCTTTTTTATCGTAAAAAGATATGGGTAAATCAGCAAATATATGAGAAAATATATCAAAATTTAGGCCTTTATTTTTTATGAAATTTAGCCTAAATTTAGCATAAATTTATAAATTTACGGACTTTTTTGAGAGCGCGCGGGCTAAGATTCGACTAAAAATCGCTTACTGGACTTTAATGATTTTATCGTTATAATGAGCGCTTTAAATTTAAGGGAGAAAATGACGAAGTCACAAAACCGCCTACAAAACGCCGCCTTATACCTCGTTTGTGTTTTTATCGCTTGCGAGCATATCCCGCGCATGACGGCGGCGAAAAATATCTCGCTTTATCTCGCGCTTGTTTGCGCGATCTGGCTTTATTTTACCGATAGGACGCGATTTGCCGCAAGAGTCGGTGCAAATTTTAGTATCTCTCGCGTGCCAGCGTTTTGTCTTATCGCATTTACCTTTTATGCGTTTTTGATCTCGGCTTTTCCCTACGCGCCGCAGTTTGATTCCCTGGGCAACGCTGCGGGCGAGTTTGGGCGCGGATTTGCTTTTTTGCTTATCGTTTACGTCGCGGCAAACGGCGAGGCCGATCAAGCAAAAGCCTTTTTTTACGCGCTGATAGCGGCCTTTGCGGTTATTAGCATCTACTATGCTGCGCCGCTTTTTAGCGAATTTGAGAGGCTTGGTAGCGCGGGCGAATTTGACGCGCGGGTCGTGCGCCGAGCGTATGCGGACTATGTGGATAGGTTTTTGCCTTTTGCGCTGGCGGGAGTTTTTATCTTTAGGCGACTTTGGGCGCGGGTTGCGTGCGGCGCGCTTTGTTTAGCGGCCGTCGGGCTTGACGTTTTGAGCGGCGTTAGGGGCAGCTGGGGCGCGATGCTGGTTTGTTTTGTTTTGTTTGGTTTTTGTTTGTATATCTTAGACGGCGAGGCGAAACGTAAATTTAAACTCTTTGCCGTTATTTTCGTCGTTTGCGTCGCGGGGGCGTCGGCGGCGGTTTTGAGTTCGTCCACGGCGATGTATAAATTTTTGCAAATCGGGCTAGTGAGCGAGGCAAATGTTGAAAACGAGAGTATGAGAGAGCGTATCGCGGGTGCGGGCTTTAGCTCGGGGCGCGACCTAATCTTAAAGGAGCGCTTGCCGCTACTTTTTGCTAGTCCGCGCGCGATAACGGGGCTTGGATACGGCAAGGAGCAGTACGATGCATTTTTGCGCGACGAGGCGGACAAAGGCGCACATATCTCGATGATGCAGACGAGGCCAAACGGCGAGCGGTATTGGTTTAACGACGAGCCTTTTTTTATCGGGCATTATTACTACTACGGCGCGGTCGGCACGGCGCTGCTACTGGGCGGTTTTATCTCGCTTTTGGCGTATTCGTTTAGGCATTTTTTGCGCTCGCGCGAGCTGCTTTTTGCGGCGATTTTTATCTCGCTAGCATGTTATTTTGGCGTGCGTGGGTTGTTTGAGGCGATAAATTTACGCATACTTTATATGTTTTATATGCTCGGATTTTTCGTCTTACTGGCGGCAAATTCGCGGGCGGGAGCTAAAGGAGGCGGCGTTGAGCGTTAGCGTTTTGATGTATCATCACGTTTTAAAAAAGGGCGGATTTATCGCTTCTAGCGCGGAAGATTTTGCTTCGCAGATGAGATTTCTCGCCGAGGCGGGCTACAAAACGCTTACGATGAGCGAATTTATCGCCTATAAAAAGGGCGAGCTAGCCGTGCCTAAAAAAAGCGTCCTCATCACCTTTGACGACGGTTGGAAGGACAACTACGTCTACGCCTACCAGGTCTTGCGCGAGTTTGGGCTGCGGGCGAGCGTTTTTTTAGTGACGCAGTGGATAGAGCGCGCGAGCATGCGGCGTGGCGAGTTTATCGAGCTAACTCACCAAGAATACAAAAAAGCAGCCCCCCAGCGACCGCAGGACGTGTTTTTAAACCTTGACGAGATAGCGGCTATGCGGGACGTTTTTGACTTTCACTCGCATACGCATACGCATTTTGACGAGTATTTCGGCGCGCTCCCGCCTGAGGAAAATTTCGCTCGATGCCGCGAGTTTATGCGCGCAAATTTGGGCATCGAGGATAAAATTTTATGCTGGCCGCGCGGCAAATATGACGAAAATTTGATGCGTCTAGCTAGGCAGGCAGGCTACGAGGCGTTTTTCACGACGCAGCGAGGTATAAACAGACCAGACGGCGACCTATCGGCTATCAAGCGCATCGCCGCTAAAAAGGACGCCGCGTGGCTAAAACGCACGCTTTTTATCTATCAAAACGACATTTTGGGCGGGATATACTCGAAGATAAAGAAGTAAAATTTGGAGTTTTTACGGATTTGGCTTGGCTTGCATAATTTAAAAGGCATGAAATAGCGGGCGTAATTTTGCGCGGCGGCAAGGTGTGCGTTTGTTTCGCTGGCGACATTTAAAGGATTGCGATGAAATTTTGCAAATATAAATTTAAAATCATAGCCACGGCGCTGCTTTTGGCGGCTATACTCTGCGCCATATTTATCCGCATTGTACCAGATTACTC
>CAUPYN010000217.1:0-3461 GCA_963515575.1 uncultured Campylobacter sp. | reverse complement strand
GCCAAAGACGGTTCTAGCGGCCGCGACGTGCGCGGAAACCTCCTAGCTATCCAAAAAGCCAAAACGACAATAACTAAAATGCCCCAAATCACCGAAAACATCTACTGCGCCGAGGATGAGACGGGCATAAGATATTTTTGTAAAAAGGCGGGCTACGTTTATGAAAAAAACGGAGTCTTTGATATCAAAGACGAGCTAGACGTAAATGAAATTTCTTTTAAAACCACCGGTTCTGTGGATGCGGGGCTAGATACCAGCGTCACGCTAAACGTAAAAGAGCGAGATATAAATAAAGATGCCATAGGCACAGGCATGACTGTAGAGGCCAATGAAGTAAATATCGAAGGCAACGTCGCCGCAAATGCCGTCGTAAAGGCAAATAAAGTATCTATAGGCGGACAAACCCACGCAAAATCTCTGATCGAAGCTAAAGAAGCAAAAATAGCCGTGCATATCGGTAGCTTTGAGGGGGACAGCGTCGATATAGACCGTCTAGAAGGCGGCAGGGTAAAAGCTAAAATCGCTCGCATAAAGTCGGTTCTAGGCGGAGAGATAATCGCAGAAAGCGTAATCATCGACACTCTAGCGTCAAATGCGAAAATAATCGTAGCAGATAGCGTGGAGATAAAAAAGCTAAAAGGCGTAAATAATAAAATTTTAGTAGATTTTAGCATGGTAAAAAACTCGGGCGAAAAGATAAACGAAGCTACGGCAAAGATAAAAATCATAAGAGAGCAAATCGCTAAAATGCCGCGAATCCTAGAGTCCAAAAGATGCGTCATAGAGGAAAATAAAGGGCCTATAAACGTCATCAAAGCTAAGATCGAGGAGCTAAAAAACTCAAGCATTACGCCGCCGGCTACTTTTATAAAGAAGCTAAAAGAGTATCAGCAGCTGGTGCACGAGTACAACGCGCTTTTAAAGGATTTTAGAGAAAAAAAAGATATGATCGCCGAGCTAAAAGAGGAGATAGTAGGAATACAAGAAGGGATTTTTAACTCCAAAGTGATAAATCACGATAAGTGGCGCGAATTTAACGAGGTTAAATTTAGGCTCGTAGATCCTGCTCGAGATATAACCTACAACACCAGAGAAAACGAGATCGCCCGCGTGCTAAAGATCGCAAAGGTTCAAACCGAGGAGGGCGATATAGACTACGTTATCAAGAAAAATAACAACCTAAGAAAGGTTTAAATTTGCCTTTTTCTTTAAAATTTAAGAGTAAATTTTTTGAGTGCGCGCAAGAGGGCGAAGCGCTAAAGATAAACCTAAAAAACGACTGGAACTACAAGCTGCCCGCTAAAATTTGGAAGGCAACGCAAAATTTACTCAGCTCGAATAAATTTAGTAAAATCGTCTTAAACTTTAAAGACGTAAAAGAGTTTGACTACGCTGCAGCTCTATTTTTGAAAAATACATTGCAAAATGCGCGTAAAAGCTATGAACTTATAAATTTAACCCCGCACGCGCAAAAGATTTTTGATTCGATAAATAGCGAAGTAAATCCCAAAATAAAACAGATCATAAACTCCAAACCGCGCGGAAATCCGCTCTCGCAAATCGGCAAAAATTTGACCGCGTTTTTTGCGGGATTTTGTGCGTTTTTAAATTTCATGGGCGAGTTTTTGGTCAAATTTAGCAAGATATTTATGTTAAAAAATATCCGAGTGAAGGAAATTTTGGCTTATTTTGAAGATGCGGGTATAAAGTCCGTTTTCATCGTGTGTCTCACCTCTTTTCTTATCGGTATCGTGCTAGCTTATCAGGGTTCAAGCCTGCTTGCGAGTTTTGGCGCCACGATAATAATCGTCGAGATGATGGGGCTTTTGACCCTGCGCGAGATAGCTCCGCTCATCGCCGCTATCATCGTAGCGGGGCGTCTGGCGTCTAGCTTTACCGCGCAAATCGGCGTCATGAAAATCACCGAAGAGATCGACGCGATGAAAACGATGGGATTTGATCCGTTTAAATTTCTAGTTTTGCCTCGCGTGATAGCTCTTATCGTCGCTATGCCGCTTATCGTATTTTTAGCCGACGTGGCGGGGATTTTTGGCGAGATGGTCGTGATGGAAAACTACCTAAACATCAGCTTTGATAGCTACCTGGCGAGATTTGGCCAAGAGGTGGACATAAAGCACCTTTACGTCGGGCTTTTTAAGGCGCCGTTTTTTGGCGTCGTGATTGCGTTTATCGGCTGCATGAGAGGCTTTCAGATCGGCGGAAACACTCAAAGCGTGGGTACATATACGACTGTGAGCGTTGTAAATGCGATATTTGGCGTGATCATGGTGGACGCGCTGTTTTCGATTATTTTCACGCAGTTAGGCATATAAATGATAATAAAAGCGACTGATTTAACGACGAAATTCGGCGACAGAGTGATCCACGACGGGCTAAATTTTCACGTAAACGAGGCTGAAATTTACGGGCTACTGGGCGGTAGCGGCACGGGTAAATCGACGCTGATGAAAACGATGATATATCTAAAAGAGCCAAGCGCCGGCAAAGTCGAGATGCTGGGGCGCGATCTATGGTCGCTAGACGAAGCGGCTAGACAGGAGATGAAGCTCGCTTGCAGCGTGATGTTTCAGTTCGGCGCGCTTTATACCTCGATGAACGTGCTAGAAAACATCTACATCCTACTAAAAGAGTATAGCTGGATGAGCGAGCGCTCTATGCGCGAGATAGCGATGTTTTGGCTGCAAAAAGTAGGCCTTAGCGAAAACGTCGCTTTGCAGTACCCAAGCGAGCTAAGCGGAGGTATGAAAAAGCGCGTAGCGATGGCTAGGGCTCTAGTGCTAAGTCCTAAAATTTTGTTTTTAGACGAGCCAAACTCCGGCCTTGACCCAAGTAGCGCTCGGGCGTTTGACGAGCTAGTCGTGGAGCTGCGAGATACGCTTGGCGTTACGGTCGTGATGGTGACGCACGATATAGACAGTATCTGCACGATTTTAGATAGGTTTTTGATACTTCAGGATAAAAAGATAGCCTTTGAGGGGACTTTTGAGCAGCTGATGCAAATGCCCGAAAATCCGCTCGAAGAGCTTTTAAAAACAAGGAAAAACGGTGGGAAATAAAATAAATTATACTTTGATAGGCCTTTTTTTCGTGCTAGTAGTGAGCGCGCTAGGTATCGCGGCGTGGTGGCTGGGTGGATACGGAAAAAAGGCTGATGATTACAGGTCGTATTTCATCAAAACAACAAGCCTACCAAGCGGCATCAAAAAAGACTCCACGGTCAAATTTATCGGCGTAGACGCTGGCACGGTCAAGGATATCCGCTTTGCCGACGAAAAAGAAGCTCTCATCGAGCTTGAGCTATCGGTGAGAAAAGATATACCTATTAGAACCGACAGCACGGCGTCTGCAGAGATACAAGGCATCACTGGCATCGGCTACCTAAATATCTCGCGCGGTAGCATGGATAGCCCGCTCTTTGATAAAAATGAAAAGGCCTACAT
>CAUPYN010000216.1:0-3481 GCA_963515575.1 uncultured Campylobacter sp. | reverse complement strand
AAGCTTTAAAAGTTATCAATTTTATTTCTTTAAGTCGTAAAATTTAATCGCATAAATCATTTATATAGTCTCTAAAAAACGCTATTTTTTGTAAATTTGAGGGATAGAAAACCGCTCTACTGCTTTTGATTGGTAGCGGCGAAGTTAAATGTTAGTAAAACTCCGGATACTTTTTGGCGCGGCGATGGCTTGCGGTTAAATTTGATAAAGTAAAACCCGCAGGCGGAGGTAACGTGTATGCGCTCGCGAAAACCCGCCGGTTAAATTTGATAAAGTAAACCCGCAGAGCAAAGCCAAATTTAAAATTCGGCTTTGTTTGTTAGCTTATTTGGCGGTTTATTCTGGCTCTTTTGCGCCGTTTTTTGATTTTTTACTTAGGCGTTTGACGTAAACGATATAAATCGCAGTCAGCAGGCCGACGGCGGCGAGTAGGGCGATCACGATGTGGCCAAAGGTATCTTTGTCGTAGTTTTTACCTAGATACCAGCCAACTGCAAGCAGTACGGCGACCCAGATGCCAGCACCCAAAGCCGTATAGAGGCAAAATTTAAAGATATTCATACGCGCAAGGCCTGCCGGCAGGCTGATGTACTGGCGGATGCCGGGGATCAGGCGGCAGTTAAAGGTTGAAATCTCGCCGTGCTTGTTAAAAAACGCCTCGAATTTGCGCATTTTCTCCTCCGTGATACCGACGTATTTGCCGTATTTTAGCGCGAGCTCCCGCCCGAAAAAGTAGCACAGATAGTAGTTAAACGCCGCTCCTGCGAGACTGCCTGCCGTTCCGACGGCCCAAGCTGCAAATAGATTCATCTTTCCTTCGTGCGCGAGATAGCCCGCCGGTATCATCGCCACTTCGCTTGGAAACGGAAAAAACGAACTCTCTAAAAACATCATCAAAAAGATGCCCGTATACCCCCACTGACTCACGTAAGAGACGATAGTATCTATGATAGAATGAAGCAAATTTAGCCTTTATTTAGGATTTGAGAAACGAAATCATACGCTATAGCAAGCGCAAAAATCGCAAAAATCGTCGCGCAAACGCTATCAAGCGTCTTTTGGCGACTCAAAAACGCTTCGCGCGCCTTTTTTACGGCAAAAAGCCGACCCAAAAGTACGAAAACGAATACGCTTTGAACAGATATCGCGCCGATTAATAAAAAAATATCTTTTATCGGCGCGGATTCGTCGATAAATTTAGAAAAAATGCTAGCAAAATACAAAATAGCCTTAGGATTTGATATATTTGTAAGCATCCCGAGGATAAAAAAATGCTTTGCGCTTACCTTTTTTTCTTTTTGCATTTGCTCTTCGTTTGCTTTTTTGCTACGAGCGGAGCTAAACAGTAAAAAGCTCAAAAAAAGCAGATAACAGACGCTAAATACCGCTAAGGCGTATCTGATAAGCGGCTCGGCCTCAAAAAGAGCCTTTAGCCCAAACGCCGTCAAAAAGACCCATAAAACTATGCCGGCACAGACTCCCAAACAAGCATAAAAGCTATATCTAAAGCCGTGTGCTAGAGATATGCGAAGTATCAAAAACACGTCTGGCCCCGGCACGATAATAGCGATAAAATGCGTCAGCATGATCGCGGTTAGAGAAACTAAGCTCAATAAATTTCCTTTAAAAGCAAGATTTTAGCCAAAAGACGCAAAAAATAGCCTAAAATGGCCTTGAGTAAAGCCGCGAAATCAACCGCTTTACGTAAGCTAAATTTGTTTAATAGCGCCGCGCTGATAGTTTGGAGCGGATTTAAATTTAGCCTCGCTTTTACCGCTTCTTTAAAGCTAAGAATGTATAATTGTCCTAAATTTTTAAACAAGGAATAACAATGGATAGAGTAGAGCAGGCCATAAACGACATCAAAAACGGCAAAATGGTCGTCATGGTCGACGATGAAGACCGCGAAAACGAGGGTGATCTGGTATTTGCGGCGACTTTTAGCGATACGCAAAAGGTAAATTTCGCCATCACTCACGCAAAAGGCGTGCTGTGCCTCGCGCTAAACGAGGAGATCGCGCGTCGCCTTGATCTAAATTTGATGGTGGATAAAAACACATCCTGCCACGAGACGGCGTTTACCGTCACCATAGACGCCAAAAACACGACTACGGGCGTGAGCGCCTACGAGCGCGACGTCACGATCCGCCTGGCAGCCGATCCGATGTCAAAGCCGCAGGACTTCGTGCGCCCGGGACATATTTTCCCGCTCATCGCTAAAAAAGGCGGCGTGCTAAGCCGCACGGGGCACACCGAAGGCTCGGTAGATCTATGCAAGCTTGCCGGCCTAACGCAAGCAGCCGTCATCTGCGAGATCGTAAAAGAGGACGGAAATATGGCTCGCAGACCTGATCTAGAGGCGTTTTGCGAGAAATTTGGACTAAATATGGTCTCGGTTTCCGAGCTCGTGCAGTACCGCCTAAAACACGAAAGCCTAATCGAGATAAAAGAAAAAACCGCGGCCAAGATAGCTGGCTTTGACGCCCTAAAATACGAGATCCTAGATCACAAGGGCGAGCGCCACTACGCCTTTGTTTTTGGCGAGATAAAGGACAAAACTGCTGTCAAATTTCATCAAATTTCAAGCGACGTGGAGCTGCTTTGCTCGGATAAATTTGACGACTTGCGCGGTTCGCTCGAGTATCTAGCTAAAAACGGCGGCGTTGCGGTATTTTTACAAGGCGAGGAGAAGTGCGGCGGACAGGTCAAGGACTACGGCATCGGGGCGCAAATTTTACACAAACTAGGCGTCAGCCGTATCGAGCTTTTAAGCGCGAATAAAAACAAAGATTTTGTCGCATTAAAGGGCTTTGGGCTTGACATCGCGGGCTATAAAGAGTAACGCAAACGGGCCTAGCGAGATAGCGCGGGCCTTTGCCAAGACGCTAAATTTGGGGCTTTTGTATGCTGATAAAAAGGGTATCATAAAATTTATAAATAAAAAATTCGAGCGGATTTTCGCTCTGGCGCCAAAAATTTTTTACGGAGCGAAATTTGACGATATGATCGCCGCGGCGCAGGGACTTGACGAGCTAAAAAGCTTTGAAAATCTCAAAAATAGCCCGCTAAACTCGAGCGATTTTATCGTAAAAAAAGGCGAAAAAAGCTTCAGGCTAAACGTCTCGAACGTGCTTGAGGGCGGGGTGAAATTTGACGGATTTATCCTCGCGGTCACCGATGTCACGCACGAAAAAGAGCTCGAAAAAAAGGAGCTTGAGCAAAGGCGCTCGGTGCTGGTTCACGCCAAGACCGCGCTGGTTGGCGAGATGATAAACTCCATCTCGCATCAGCAGCGCCAGCCTCTAAGCGCGCTGGGGCTCTATCTAGATAACATCGAGGAGTGCGCACGCGAGGGCGAATTTGGGCGCATACCGGCTCAAATCGCAGCCTGTAAAAAGAGCTTAAGGCTCATGGACGAAACGATAAAGGCGTTTAGAAATTTTTATTCAAGCGGCGAGGGTGCTGCGAAATTTGATCTCGT
>CAUPYN010000215.1:0-3491 GCA_963515575.1 uncultured Campylobacter sp. | reverse complement strand
CTACGTAGAGCTGAGCTACTTGCGCTTGAGTTACTGCCATGTGGACTCCTTTTAAGTGATTGATGTAAATTTTGGATTTAAACAATCCCAAGGCAACCGCAGCCGTCCCTAATAAGCCAAGATTAATCCGTTAGGATTGCGTTTGGGATTATAGCGTAATTATTTATAATTTTTAAGTAAGCGGATAAAGGGTCCGCGGAAATAGCCTAAAACAAGGGGCAAAAACATAGATAAATTTTTATCTAGCCAAAAAATCCTAGGTAAAATTTAAAAGCGAATTTAGAGATAAATTTAGGACCGGCTAAACCGGGATAAATTTAAAAACCGGGCTCAAGTTTAACGCTATAGTAAATTTACTAGGGTATGCGTAAAAAATGAAAAGGGGTAAATTTAAGCTGTAGGATTAGGCTGCGATAAAAAGCAGAGTTTAGCGGGTAAATTTAGATATAAGGCTGTAAAAATAAAAGGCTAGGCGAAGGATAAAATTAACGTAAAAGAAGCAAAGATTAAATTTGGGTTCTAAGCGTAAAACAAGAGTAAAGCCCGCCTTTTTACGGCCGGCTTTGTAAATTTAGTTTTAAAACTTTTTGGACGGACTTTGCTAATTTAGTTTTTAAAACTATGAATAGGCGCGGGGATCTGGCCGCCGCGAGCGATGAAGTCTGCGGACGAGTTTTTATTTACGCTCATCACGGGCGCGCTGCCAAGAAGCCCGCCAAACTCCAGCGTGTCACCCTCTTTGCCTTTTGGGATTATGCGCACGGCGGTCGTTTTTTGATTTATCACGCCGATCGCGGCCTCGTCGGCTATGATCGCGGCGATCGTCTGCTCGGGCGTATCCTGCGGGATCGCGATCATATCGAGCCCCACGGAGCAGATCGCGGTCATCGCTTCGAGCTTTTCTAGGCTTAACGAACCCGCGCGCACTGCGGCGATCATACCCTCATCTTCGGAAACTGGGATAAACGCGCCGCTAAGCCCGCCTACTTGGTTGCACGCCATAACGCCGCCCTTTTTGACTGCGTCGTTTAGTAGCGCAAGCGCAGCCGTCGTGCCGTGCGTGCCGACGCGCTCTAGCCCCATCTCCTCAAGCACGCGCGCGACCGAATCTCCCACGGCCGGAGTCGGAGCTAGCGAGAGATCTACGATGCCAAATTTCACGCCTAGGCGCTCGGAGGCCATTTGGCCCACGAGCTGTCCGATGCGCGTGATCTTAAACGCAGTCTTTTTCACGGTCTCGGCGACCACGTCAAAGCTCGCCCCTCGCACCTTCTCAAGCGCGCGTTTAACGACGCCGGGGCCTGATACGCCCACGTTTATGACGACCTCGGCCTCGCCCACGCCGTGAAATGCGCCCGCCATAAAGGGATTATCCTCGACGGCGTTGGCAAATACGACTAGCTTTGCGGCGCCAAGATCGGAAAGTCGCGCCGTCTCTTTGATCACGCGCCCCATGTCGGCGACCGCGCTCATATTTATGCCTGTTTTGGTCGAGCCGATATTTACCGACGAGCAGACCTTCTGCGTCGCGGCAAGCGCGGCGGGGATGGAGTCGATTAAAATTTTATCGCCCTTTGCGTAGCCCTTTTGTACTAGCGCCGAAAAGCCGCCGATAAAGTCTATACCGACCTTTTGCGCCGCCTCGTCCATCGCTTTAGCGAGCGGCACGTAGTCTGCGGCATCCGTCGCTGCGCCGATGATGGCGATAGGCGTTACGCAGACGCGCTTATTTACGATCGGGATACCGAGCTCTGCCGAAATTTCATTGCCGACCTTTACTAGATCGCGCGCTTTATCGGTGATCTTTGCGTAAATTTTCTCCGCGGCTTTGTCGATACCCGGATCGATGCAGTCAAGCAGGCTGATACCCATCGTGATCGTGCGAATGTCGAAATTTTGCTCCTCGATCATCGCGATCGTTTCGGTTACGTTTTTGATGTCCATCTGCGCGCCTTAGATGTTGTGCATGGCGTCAAATATCGCCGAGCTTTGGATGTTGATCTTTACTTTTAGCTTTTCGCCAAGCTCGTTTAGCTCCCCCTTTAGAGCCGTGAAGTCCTGCTTTTCCTCGCTGGAAACCACCGCCATCATCGTAAAAAACTCATCCAAAACCGTCTGGCTGATGTCGTCTATGTTTAGCCCAAGCTGTGCGAGCTTAGCCGAAACACCCGCCACTATGCCAACCTTGTCCTTGCCGATCACCGTTACGATCGCTTTCATCATCGTTCTCCTAAATTTGTAAATTTGCGAGAGTTAAAGCCCAAATTTGAGTAAATTCGGGCTTTAGATTTTAAATTTTACTTCGAGCAAGCGCTCTTGCCGTCCATCACGGGCTGGATAGACGAGTTGTCTGCGCCGCCCTCGTTGTTGATATTTTCGATTATCTCCCACAGCCTAGCCGCTGCTTTTTCGTAGCGTTTAGCCGTGACGGAGTTTGGCTCGTAAAAGCTCACCGGCTTGCCGCTATCGCCGCCGACTCTAACGGCAGGCTCGATAGGTATCTCGGCTAACACTTCGGTACCGTAGGCTTTTGCCACTTCTTCGGTCGTGCCTTTGCCGAATATATCATACTCCTTGCCGCTTTCAGGGCAGATAAATCCGCTCATATTTTCTATCACGCCGGCGATTGGGATATGAAGCTTTTCAAACATATCAAGTGCTCTTTTGCTATCATCAAGCGCTACTACTTGCGGCGTCGTGACGCACACGCCCGCAGTCACCGGTACGCTTTGAGCTAGAGTTAGCTGCGCATCGCCCGTTCCCGGAGGCATATCAAGAAACAGCACGTCCAGCTCGCTCCAAAATACGTCTTTTAGCAGCTGCTCGATAGCTTTCATGATCATCGAGCCGCGCCAGATGAGGCTCATGCCTTCTTCCATTAGCACGCCCATGCTCATCATCTCCACGCCGTGAGTCAGGATCGGTTTTAGCTTATTGCCGACGACTTGAGGCTGCGTGCCTACTTCGCCTAGCATCCTAGGGATATTTGGACCGTAGATGTCGGCGTCTAGGATGCCTACTTTTTTGCCTAGCTTCGCCATCGAGATAGCTAAATTTAGTGTTGTAGTGCTCTTGCCCACGCCGCCTTTGCCCGAGCTTACCATTACGAAATTTTTGATCTGCGGAGCGATGTTTTTACCGCTTTGAGTGTTGCTTTTTTCCTCGGGAATTTTTGGTTGGATGATATTGATGACGCACTCGTTTGAGCCCATCACGCGCTTTATGTCGGTTCGCAGCTCGTTTGCTACGTCCGGATTTGAGCTTACGATCTCGACCTCGATTAAAATTTTATCGCCGATTTCGACGTTTTTTACGAATCCAAAGCTCACGATATCTTTCTCAAAGCCCGGATATATCACGCCTTTTAGTCTATTTAAGACTTCCTCTTTACTTAACATTTTTCTCCTTCATTAGATTTTTTTAATTTTTATATGCGAAAAATTTAGGCCCACACATCGAGCAAAATTCTGCCTTTTTAAACGACTCTTGCG
>CAUPYN010000214.1:0-3543 GCA_963515575.1 uncultured Campylobacter sp. | reverse complement strand
TATTTGGATTTAAAAAATCGTGAATAGCCTGGATATGAGGATTTGTGCTGGCCTGCAAAATGGTGCTTGGGAACATCAAAATTGCACTGGCGAAAATAGGAGGAAGAACGCCGCTTAAATTTACCTTGATAGGTATATAATTCATTATGCGTTTATTTTGATTTTCCATCACTACCTTACGCGAATAGCTCACCGGCACGCGCCTCTCGCCCATTTCGACATAGATAACTATGCCTACCGTGACCAAGATAACAAGCAAAATTCCGATAACTACGAGGAAGTTCATCTCGCCCGTATTTACCAAATTTACCGTTCCGCCGATGGCTGAAGGTATGCCGCTAACGATACCAGCGAAGATAATAAGGCTGATGCCGTTGCCTATACCGCGCTGTGTGATCTGCTCGCCTATCCACATCAAAAGCATAGTTCCCGTTAGCATCGAAGCTGCTGCGATGGCGATAAATAAATTCATATCTATCATTATCGCGTCCTCTCCGCCTCTGCCGTGAAGACTCTGAAGCCCCATACTAACGCCCACTGCTTGAACAAGGGTAATAATAATAGTAGCATAGCGGATGATCTGCATATATTTTTGCATGCCGTCGCGATCTTTTTTCATCTTACCCAAATTTGGGAAGGTAGCCGCTAAAAGCTCCATGATGATAGATGCCGTGATGTATGGCATAATGCCTAGAGAGATGATGCTAAGGCGCTCTGCTGCCTTACCGCTGAACATATTAAATAGTCCAAGCGCATTTGCGGAATTCGAATCGAAAAACTCTTTAATAACATTGACGTTTACACCAGGAACCGGCACGTATGCCAGTATCCTGTAAGCAAATAAAAATGCCAACGTGATTAAAATCTTGTTGGTCAATGTCTTATTCATTACGCACGTCCGCTAACGGTTACGTTCTCGTCTTTGATTTTTGAAGCCAAATCTTTCGCGCTCGATCCGATCAATTTGATTTTCTTGACGCTGCTTGAAATTTTGTGTACGGTAGCGATAGTAGCGATAGTGATCTCGCTTAGCTCTTTTACCGCAACGATTTTTTCTACGTTGATTACGTAAGGTTTTTCAAATTTAGACGTAAAGCCTACTTTCGGAAGGCGTCTTTGAAGCGGCTGCTGACCGCCCTCGAAGCCTCTTTTCTCGTTGTAGCCTTTTCTGGCTCTTTGACCTTTGTGTCCTTTGCCTGCGGTTTTACCTTGACCGCTACCTTGACCGCGACCTAGTCTTTTGGTTTGCCTAGTCGAGCCCTCGGCAGGTTTTAAATTTTCTAGTCCCATATCTTCTCCTTAGCCTTTAAGCATGCTTAGCGCTTTTAAAGTAGCGCGAACGACGTTTGCCGAGTTGTTTGAGCCAAGCGATTTTGTTAGGATGTCCTTGATGCCCGCAAGCTCTAAAATAGGACGAGCGCTACCACCCGCGATCACGCCCGTACCTTCGCTAGCAGGGCGAAGCAAAACGCGGCTAGCGTTAAATTTAACCTCTACGTCGTGAGGTATAGTCGAGCCTTTTCTTTTTACCTCGATGATGTTTTTAAACGCGTCGTCGACGGCTTTTCTCATAGCATCCGGTACCTCTTTTGCTTTACCGAAGCCAAAGCCCACTAGGCCGTTTCTGTTTCCTACTACGACAAGAGCCGTAAATCTAAATCTACGACCGCCCTTTACGACCTTTGTAACGCGGCCGATATCAACCATTACTTCTTCGAATTCTTCTCTGTTATATTTTTCCATAGCGATTTTCCTTATAGTTTGATACCGTTTTCACGTAATGCGTCTGCAAAAGCCGCTATCACGCCGTGATACAAATAGCCGTTTCTGTCGAATAATGCCGTTTCTATTTTTTTAGCTTTTAGAGTTTTTGCAAATTCTTTAGCCAAGGTTACGGCACCTTCTTTGTTTGCTTTTACGCCTAGTTTTCTGCCGTCGGCTGCCGCTATAGTTACGGCTGCTACGTCGTCGATAGCTTGGACGTAAAGAGTTCTGTTTGATTTGAAGATAGAAATTCTAGGCAATACCGCAGTGCCGGAAATTTTGGCTCTGATTCTTCTTTTTCTCTTGATTCTAAGAGCGAGTTTTCTTTTTAATACATTTGCTGTCATTATCTATCCCTTACTTCTTAGATGTCTTACCGGCTTTGCGGATGATGCGCTCTTCTACGTATTTAACGCCTTTGCCCTTATATGGTTCAGGCGGTCTGTACGCTCTGACTTGAGCTGCGATCTGACCGACCACTTGCTTATCGTCGCCTTTGATAGTTATGATATTTTTCTCTACGCTGATTTCAACGCCTTTTGGCACTTCGTGATTTATCGGATGAGAAAATCCTAAAGTAAGCTCGAGTACTTGGCCTTTAGCAGCGGCTTTGTAACCGACGCCATTGATCTCAAGCTGGCGAACAAAACCTTTTGTGATGCCGATGACGATATTGTTTGCAAGCGCTCTATAAGTGCCCCAGTAGGCTCTATCTTGTCTCTCGTCGCTCTTTGGAGAAAATACTATGTGAGCATCCTCGACTTTAACGTCTACGTGCCCTTTTGTGTCAAGCTCTTTTAGATGAGCGCCTTTTTTAAATTTAAGGACGTTGCCTTCTACGCTGACTTCTACTCCGCTTGGAATAGCTATCGGCTGTTTTCCTATACGTGACATTTTTTTCCTTTTTTACTTGTCTAGGGTATGTCTACTTTTACGAATGGATACCGCAATACCATAAAAATAGAAATGAATCGAAGCGATAAAAACCGCTTCAAACACTTTAATTTTCTCGTCAAATTTGACTTATTTTTCAGAGTTATTTTCCAAAATTTAGCGCCAAATTTGACATCGTCGTTTTTAAATTTAGCTTTGGCAAATTTGGGTAAATTTGCAAGCCGAGCTAAATTTGGGAAGCTTTTTAAATTTGAGCTTCCGATTTTAAATTTTAGAAATTTGACGGCGGAAGTTTCCAGTAAATTTTATAAATTACGAAAAACTACCGAGTCAAACTTTATTTCAAAGATGCGAAAACGATGCCTCGCTGTAAATCCAGCAAGCTCACCGCTTCAAGCTTCTTTTTAAGGTAATCTAAAACGCTACCCCGTAGCGTTTTAGACAATTACCACACAGAGCAGAGGATTTCGCCGCCTACGCCGGCTTTGTGGGCATCTTCGTTACTCAAAACGCCTTTGCTGGTGCTTACGATGATCGTTCCATAGCCGTTTTTAAATCTCTTGATCTCGTCTTTTCCCTTATAAACGCGGCGACCTGGGCTTGATACGCGCTTAAGCTCGTTAATCACGCTTCTGCCGTGCTCGTCGTATTTTAAAACTACGTTTATAAATTTCTTTTTATCTTCTTCTACGACGTTGTAGCTCTCGATATAACCTTTAGCCGCAAGGATAGATAAAGTAGCCTCGACGACATTTGAATGAAGAAGCTTTGTAGTTTCAAGCCTTCTCATTGCGGCGTTTCTAATGCGAGTTAGTCCGTCTGAAATTAAGTCGTTTAACATTTCTCTTCCTTACCAGCTTGCTTTTTTTAGACCCGGGATTAGTC
>CAUPYN010000213.1:0-3548 GCA_963515575.1 uncultured Campylobacter sp. | reverse complement strand
AATTTACATAGAAAAATAAAGAAGATAAGAAAAAAAATATAAAACTGTACCCTGTGTCATATCGGGTGCATAACCCAGTATAGTTTTGGTTATTTTATATTTTACTTGATCTTCGATATCGTCTTTTTTCAAATTTTCCGAATGTCCGAGCAATTTCTTATCCGTACCTACATAATCCTTAAAGCCAGCAAGAACCAGCCATTCATCGATCGCGTTAGCAAAATTTCCTCTAAGTCTATCTATGGACGCTTACCGTATTATCTTTTATTACCTTATCTATTTCGGCATTGAGAGCTTTTGATAGAGTTCCTTTGTTTGAATATACTTTTTTAATTTTTGCAACCCAGCTGTGTTTATAAAGGTCTTTCAATAATGGATGTAAAGGCACATTTCTATAAAACACCTTTCCGGCACCTTGCTTCGCAGTTTTTACCTTTAAAAACGGATGATTGCAATCCGTGTAAAAACTATCTTTATTTAAATTATTAAATTCCTCCGTCCTGACACCCGTTAGTAATAAAAATCTTAAACAATCTAGTAGCTCTTTTCGTATGCCGCTATTTTTACCGCTAAATAATTCTTTTAACTCATCGAGAGTAAAATTTCTTTTATCTGTTACGTTTTTATTTACCCCATGGTCACTAAGTTTTTCAAACGGATTATTATTTACTTGCTTTATTAATACTATATAGTCGAAAAAAATTCTTAACCTACCTATTATATTATTTAATGTTTTTTTGCTTATTGTTTTACCTTTTGCATCTTTTTTTGTAAATATATGGTTTTGAAATTCATCTACATCTAATTTTTCAATCTCGTATATTTTATTTTCCTCCATATATTTAATTAGCCGGTTCACGTCTTTTATGTATCTTAGCCTTGTTTCTTGCGTGTATCCTCGTTTATCGCATTCGCGCTCTATAAATTTATTGCATATGGTCTTCAAATTTATACTAATTTATAGCTTTTGATTTTTCAGTAAAAGCTCTTTTTGCTTTTTCGGTAATTTTTTAAGCGTTTCACTCTCTAAGTACCTTGCAATATTGTCGGGTACAAATCGGTTATTGATAAATCTGCCGCCTTTTACTTTTTCATCCGTTAAAATGCCGTACTTTATTACTTCTTCGGGTATATCGTAATTTTTAAGATCTATTACGCTTGTTTTCGGCTCATTTTGCGTATCAAGTTCGTTAACCGAATTCATGACGCTTTGAATTTTCATTGCAGTATCTTTGAAAACGACTTGAATGTAATATTTGGTAGGCATTGAGTCGTTTAATTTTTTTAAAATATCGCTCTTTTTAGCCATTTATCTTTGTCTTTTGTATTTCTGGCATAATTCTTTACGCAATAGTCCATATCTCTCTCAAGCTGCTCCTTATCTAAGGTGTTTCCGATAAAGCCCATCTTGATATTGTCTGTTTTGTTTATAAAAGCCTTTTTTATGCCAGAGTAAAACTTAAAAAGCATATCGAAGTCCACGTTTTTTTCGTCAAGTAAATTTAAAATCTCTTTTTTCATATTTCACCTCTTTTTGCCAAATTATACAAAACCGGTCAAAGATATTCAATAGAATTTCATCGCTAGAGATTGGAAAATATATTTAGACCATTCATAGCCTTTAGCTTTGCTTTTAAAGAGATATCCTTGGCGTATACGTCTGTTGCTAGATCGGTAGCGTGCCCGAGTAGCACCGAAGTAACATCTGTAAAACCATTTTCTAAGGAGTAATTTTTAATAGCGGACGCAAAATTTGCCCTCAGTCTATGAAAGCTTACGTTGGAGTCCGGTAAAACGGCATGAATATGTTTATTAAGCCTTTTTCCAAAATAATTACAATCGCTTTTACCTCTTTTTATTTTCGTTAGCCACTTCATATCGCTTAGACGATATATATTTTTATGTATCGGCAACTCTCTAAATTTAACGTCTCCGCCTTTTTGCTTGGCAGTTTGAACTTTGATAAATTTAATTCCGTCTCGCTCGCTTACGCTACTTCCATCTAAGCTCCAAATTTCGCTAAGTCTGAGCCCAGTGTGCAAGGCAAATGCCATATAATCTTTAAGCTCCTTTTTACCGGTCTTAAAAATCTTAGCAAGTTCATCTATGCTAAAATTATCCTTCGGCGATTTTTGATATTTGGAAATTTTAAACGCGCTTAAAAGCTTAAACGGATTTTGAGATATAAGGCCTATTTTTATAGCATAGTCGAACATTCTACTTGCGTAGCACGTGTAGTTGTTGATGGTCTTTTTGTTAAGCTTTTTATTGTTTAAGAGATGTAATTGAAAATCCTCGCAGTCTTGGTAGGAAATTTGACTCAATGTCTTACGCCTAAAATAAACGTCAAGCGTCCTAGCTACCCTTTGATAGTATCCGCCGTTTTTGCTATTTGACTTCTTGCTTTCGTTTTGAGCGTATCTGGATGCTATATCCGTAAATTTTATAGATTTTCGTGTTTTCTTTGGCCTATCGTTTTCTTGGCATTCTTTTCTATCAACCAATATATCGTTGTCGGCTTTGGTAATCCCATAAATACCCGATATAACTTTTTCAAATATTTCTTTATATTCGGTCGTTGATAGTCGATACAATTTGTTTTTAATATTCTTTTGAATGTTGCGTATCTTGTATCTTAACGGTAAATTAATAAATTTTTTGGTTTGAACAGAATTACATCTATTATCGGCTTCGTTTTTTATTTTTAAAGCGATGGCTTTGGCTTCAAGCTCATTATCTGTAAACAAACAATACTTGACGGTAATAATTTTATCATTTTTCAAGGCTTTATCGAAATAGTAGCAGCTTGGTCTATTTTTTATTCGAGTTATTAATTTAGAAGTCATTGCAAACTCCTAATCTAATAAGCAAACGATGTAACAGAAATCCAAATTTGGTGTAACAAAATAAAATCGTCCGAAATTTGAGACAAAAATATGATGATATAAACAGCTTAAAAATACTGAAATACAGGTATCTAAAGATATATTTTAAGAGTAGTTGTGGCCGGGAGATAGGGATTCGAACCCCAGGAGGCTTTCACACCTCAACGGTTTTCAAGACCGCCGCTTTCGACCGCTCAGCCATCTCCCGTAAAAATATTTTGGCTAATTATAGCCAAATTTATTCGGTTTTTTCCTTAACGTAGGAAGCGCCTTTGTTGACTTTTTCCTTTGACCATTCAACGGCGTTATTTGTATCCTCTTTGGCTCCGCGCCAAGTATTTGAACAGCCAACCATAAACAAAGCAGCAGATAATAGCACTAGTAAATAACGCATTTTCTCTCCTTATAATTTTTGGAGGCGACACCCGGATTCGAACCGGGGATCAAAGCTTTGCAGGCTCATGCCTTACCACTTGGCTATGTCGCCTAAAAGTCAATGGTGCCCGAAACCGGACTTGAACCGGTACGGTAAAAAATACCGAGGGATTTTAAGTCCCTTGCGTCTACCATTCCGCCACCCGGGCAAAAATTCCCTAAATTTAAAACCGATGGAGCGGGAAACGAGATTCGAACTCGCGACCCCAACCTTGGCAAGGTTGTGCT
>CAUPYN010000212.1:0-3573 GCA_963515575.1 uncultured Campylobacter sp. | reverse complement strand
TTTAAAACGGGTTATTTTTAAGATTAGGCAAAGAAAGCGAAGCGGCTAAAAAACCGCTTCGCAAAGGATCATTTGACGATAAATTCGTGCTGAGATAGATCGTAGTCGCTCATGCTCTCGTCGTACATGTTTTCCGTAATGACCGCAGGTAGCATGCATTTACCGCTTATAACGACGCGAAGAGGCGTATAAAGCGTATTTTTATCGTCTTTATGGTAAAGACTGTAAAAGCTCAAAACCCTATCGTCCTCGATGTTTTGGTGCTCGAGTGTTAAAGAGCTTTTCGTGTCCTCCGTTCTTGCATTTGGTACGATGTTTTCGTTTATCACCTCAAAGCAAGGGCTAATCGTCTCATTTATCACGCCGTTTCTAATAAATTTATCCGTTTTTAGCGTAAGTTTAGAGTAGATGACATCGTTTACTTTAAGCGCATTAATATCTATCTCTTTGCCGTCTTTATCGACGAAAGTTCTATAGATATCAAGCCCTCTTTTGTCAAATTTATGATTTACGCCTAGCTTTTTATAACCCAATGCGCTAACGCCTAGGTACACGCTAGCGTTACCCTCCGGCACGATGGTGATTTCAGATTTTTTCGGAGTGACGTTGATAGCGCCTCTACCGCTAAAGTCTAGCTCGCGGCCGTCTGCTATGAGCTTAAATTTATTCTCGCTTGAGACGTCCTTGATATAGGCTCTTAGCGCCCTTAGCGTAAATGCACGCTCCTGCGTGGAGTAAAGCTTGTCTACGTTTTTTATCAAGAAATCGGCCAAAGAGTCGCTAAATTCGTTCTTCTCGAAGTGATTGGCGTGAAGGAGCAGGATAAAGGCTTTATTTCTCACGCTTGAGCCAAAATCCGAAGGATCGTCCGACTGCTCGTTAAAGAAGTTATCGCCGACCCCTTTTAGCACTTTTTTGCTCTCTTCGTTTAGTCCTTCGTTTTTGAGCGTGGCTGCCATCAAGTAACCCTCTAACGCGCCGCCTTCGTATCGTTTTTGATCGTAAAGCGCATTTAGTTTTGATCTATCTAGCTTGCCTTGCGTACTTAGGATGTATGCGGCGTATAGCGCTTGGAAATTATTTACCGGATCAAAATCCCTAAGCCAGCCAAGTGCCTTGCTTTTTACTCCGCTATCTAGCGCAAAGCCTGATTTTTCAAGCGTTAGTAGCATATCTATAGCGTAGACGGAGGCAAAGTTGTTCGTATAGCTTAGCTGATCCCAGTAGCCGATGCTGCCGTCTGTTTTTTGCATTTTGATTACGTCTTGCATGCCGGAAAGGACGAATCTTTTTCTGTCGGCTTCTCTTGCTTTTGCCTCTTTAGAGTCGCCGCCCCCAAGCACTAGGAAATTTAGCTCAAAAAGCTTACTAGAGCGCTGTTCGGCGCATCCGTAAGGGTAATTTACGAGTTTGTCGCTGTTTGCGCTTAGCACGCCTTTGATAGAGCTTGAAGCGTCTATCGTGATATCGTTTAAATCTTCATCCAGTTTAAAGGTCTTTTTCTCGCTCGCGTAAAACGTCTTAGCGTAGGTGCTTAGCGGATAGGCGTGTATGACGTCTAGTTTTTGCGAGTAGGAGTAGCCCTCTTTGCCGTCGTTTGCGGTGAAATTTATATACGCTTTGCCAGTAGCGTTAGCATCGACCGTGAAATTTAGCTTAGCGTTTTCCTCGGGTTTTAGCTCGATACTATCTACGCCTAGTTTCGCGTTTAGGTTGGTATCTAGGCTCAAGGCTACCTTTTTTGGCTCTTTAGTCGTGTTTATCACTCTTAGCGAGTAGTTTATCTTATCACCCTCGATAAGATACGCCGTTTGAGTAGGTTTTAGGATGATATCGTCTTTTACCTTTATGGCATTTACGCTAAAGCCGAGTTTATCGCCGGCGACGCTAAGCGCGGCTAAATTTATCTCGGAGTTAAAGTCGCTAGGCACTTCTATCTCAAAATTAGCTACGCCGTCGGCACTGGCTTTTGCCGTTTGCATTTTGATATAGGTTTGTATATTTTTCTTATCTACCGGACTAGCAAATTTAGCCATCCTCATCTCTAAAAGAGCCTTCGCAGCGTCGCCGCCGAAGCTTAGCACCTTGCCGTCTTTTTTAAATCCGCTTAAATTTGCGTAAAAGTCGTAATCAAGCACTCCGTCGTTTAAAATCGTATCGAAAAACTCCAGCGGGCTTTTTAGCTTTTGGTTGGTGATTTGCAGTACGCCCTCATCGACGGCAAATATCGTAACCTCAGCGTTTGGCTCGGTTTTTACGCTAGCTTTAAATTTGGAGTTTGACCTTACGGTTTTTGGCGCCTCTATGAGTGTATTTGCTCTGCGGTAGGATTTATCGGCCTTTACGTAGATTTTATCGTAGGTTCTAAATGGCAGAGTATCGTTGTCCGCTACGCGCACGACAGAGGCCGTTACGTAAAGTCCCTCAAAGTCGAAATCAAGGTTAAATTTAGCGCTTGCGACGTTGTTTTGGACGTTTACGACTTTATATTTTTTGACGTCGCCCGATTCTAGCGTGACGATAGCGATACCGCTTTTTAGTACGGAGCTTACGTCTGCTATTAGCTCGTCGCCTTTTTTATAGATTTTTTTGTTTAGCTTGATTTTAGCTTTTGCCAGCTCTTTTGTCGGCTGTAGCGTTTCGCCGTAATCCCAGCCGCTGACATAAATGTTTAAATTCGCCGAATGGCCGCTAAGGATGTCTGAAACCGTGACGACGTAATCGCCGCTTTGCTTAAAGTCATAGACGAACTCGTTTCCGCTAAGGGTATCGCTAAAGACCTTTTCATAGCGGCTGTGCCATCTTAGATAGCCGTCTTTATCGTAGTTGTAGTCCCAGATTTCTTTTTTTATCTCGATAGCTTTTTGCCTATCTTTTATCTCCTCGTCCTTAAACGGATCGATACTTACCAAATTTAGCGTTAGTTTAGAGTTTGAGTCGATGTAGGTATCGTTTGCTTTTACTCCCACCATCGCGTCAAACGGATAAACGTTAAAGTTCTTGCTGGCGCTTACGTTTTTGCCGTCGTCGTTTATGTTAAAGACCGCCGCGCCTTTTAAAACGCTTGCGATTTTGGATTTATTTTCCAGCTTAAATACGGTTTCGCCCTTGCCCTCATCGTCTAGCTCTACTTGCTTAACGCTTTGGTCTAGGCCGTTTGCGGCGTATTCGTCGTTGCTAAATTTATACTCTTTAAATTTATCGTTTTTGTAGTCTTGTTGATATAGATTTATCGTTACGTCGCCTTTTAGATTTGCCGCCGCGCCGCCGAAAAGATACGCGCTTTGCAATTTAACGTCCATAATGTCGTCTAGAGCGTAAATTTCTTTTTCGAGACTAACCTCGTTTTTGATGCGTTGCGGAGTGAAAGACTCTACGGAAAAGTCGTAGCTATCTATGAGCTTGTTAGCAAAGATTATCTCAAGCCTAAATGAGCCAGTTAGCCCCGAGTTTACCGGCTCGTCGAAATTTATAACGCCAAGCTCGGTAGTATTTACGCTTTTATCTAGGATCGTTTTATTTTGCGGATCTTTGATTTTTAGCTTAACGGGCATATTTGCCAGCCCCTTAAAC
>CAUPYN010000211.1:0-3630 GCA_963515575.1 uncultured Campylobacter sp. | reverse complement strand
GGTTTAAGGAAAGCGTGGCAAAAAGGGTTAATAAAAAGAGAACGTCCGTATGTGTGCTTGTTTGCACTTTGTCGAGGTTGCCAAAATCGTTATTTATTCGTTTAAGGTTTTGATAACGTATGACAACGAAAAGCGATACACGTTTTAGCGTTTCTTAAAGTAAATGAAACGAGCAAAAAACGGCTTAAGGTTCGGGCGGGTTTGGGGCAAATTTTCGCTGTTTGGGTTTGCGATGAGGTTACGGGCGCGTTACAATGTAACGTTACGGCTTTATTTGATACTCTCTCGCTATCATAAGCTATCAGATAGATTTATTTTGCTTGACTTTTTAGGCTTTAGGTTGTATAATTCGAGAATTACCAAAGCCCTCGCTTTGGATTTGGGTTGAGTTTAATCGCTCGGCTACCCGGGCTTAGCACCCGGGGTAATCATCTAAAAAAATCCCTTAGCTTTTCTTTTACGGCGTTAAAATCCTCACTTGTTATTCCGCCTTTGCGCGCGTTAATCACTCTTTTCGTGTCAAATAGCCTTATTTGCGTGAGTAGCGCTACTTGCTCTTTGCCGTCGGTATCGGTAAATTTGTGATACGCAAAACCGCTTTTGTTTTTGGTCTTTGAGCTTATCGGCACGCCGATAAACGCTTTTTTAAAAACGGTCTTGACGACTAGCACGGGTCTTAAAAACTTATCGCCTTTACCGTAAATTTCCGTGCCGATATTTCGCCCTACGCTTAGCCAGTAGATTTTACCTGCTTTTACGTAACCTTGCTTTGAGCCGTCTAGCTCTTTTTTAATCTCGTTCCACTCGTCAAATATTCCGTTATTCATTAGTAGCCTTTTTAGTATTTGGGCTAAATTTTACGAAAATCAGGCTTAAAATCTTTTCGTAAGCTATCATCTATTATCACGCCCTTAGCTCTCTTTTGTTATTCTTTGCCTTGTATGTAGGCTTTGACGTTTGCGCTTCGGTCGCTAGGTCGATTATTTGCGAGAAATCGCGCACGGCTTGGCGTAGTTGTAGCTCCAGGCGTTCGGCTCTAGGCAGTAACGCGGGCTTGTTTAAATCGATTATCGGGGCGGTAGCCTCTGCGCGATACAGCGGTAAATTTAGATTATTCTTTTTGGCTTTATCGTAAAAATAGACGCGCTCTAACGCCGTAAGCTCGGTTTTTATGTAGACGGTGTTTCCTGACCTGACTATCTCGAATACGTCCAGGTTAAACGGCTCGGGGCGGTCGAAACATAAATCGACGCTCGAGACGTTATTAACCGCGCCTAAAAGCTCCGCTACGAGGTCAAAGGGCGGGGCGGGCTTATGATACTGCTTTAGCCCGTAAAACTCAATCACGGCGCGCTGCCGGCACTCGCTCGGGGCTTTTGTCGTGGCGTAAAATATGCTTAAATTTTCGAGTTCGTAAAGCTCGGTTATTTTTAGCCCTCTAAACTCATAACGATTGGATATTTTTATCTCTTTCGTATCTTGCATTTTGCGCCATTTCAGCCCATGCGCTTTGGCTATGCTTTTAAGTAGCTCTATTTTGGTGTAGTGCTTGCGCGTTACTCTGTTTTTTAGGAAACTCGCGCGTATGGTGTCTATGGCTATGCTAGGCGTTTCAGCTAGTATTTGGGTAATTTGGGGTAAAATTTCCACGTTTTACAATCCAAAAGGGGTGGATCGCTTGACACTAACCGCCCCCCCTAGAAATCTTTAAAATTAACCCTCTGCTAATTGAGGCGCGTTTTTAGTTTTTATCGCCTCGATTAGCTTTTTAGCTAACTTTACTTGACCCCTTGGCGTTATTAGAGTGATGAGGTTTAGCCCTCGCTCGCCGTTTGGCTTCGTGAATGTCTGCGGTTTGCGTTTAAAATAGCCCATATTTAGATATTTTTGCAAAGGCTCGTTATTAGACATCAAAATTCCCAGCTCGCGCATTAGAGCGAATAATCGTATCTCGCCTGTGTCTATGCCCTTATCTTTATCGCAAAGTATTTTTGCATACTCGCCTATTTTAATATCGCCCTTGCTAACCTCGACGGCTCGCGCGAAATCTACATAAGGTGCGTCTGCTTCTATCTTATGCTCTAGCCGCTTATTTTTGTCTTGTTCGTCGGCATATCTTAACGCCAGCTGTACGAATGCGCGCGGGTCTGCTAAGACGCTCTGAATGGTAACGGGGCGATCTTGCTTTGATAAGATGTAATCGCTCGCCCAGTCCCTGAATAAAATCGTCTGCGGCGTTTCCTCTAGCTTAAAGCCTAGCGTAACAATGCCTTTTTTCGTCCAAAATACCATTTTTTGGCTATTCTGACCCCCGTGTGGATTAGACACGGGGGCGTCCGTTAAGTTTCCTTTGCCGTCGTGATACATATCTTTGTAATAATAATGCACGCCCTCGCGGTATTCGGTCACGCCTTTACATCTTTGTTGCTTTACCGCGTTTTGCGTTACGCCAAAACCCTGTGCTACTTGCTTGTCTGACAAACTCCACGTGTCTTGATACTCCGAAATCTCCAAATTTAGATCGTTAAATGTTACTATTGCGCTCATATTTTGCCCCCTAAATATCTTTTAGCCTTTTGGAAATCGTCGATACGCCATAATTTAAACCACCTTTTAGGGTTATTTGCGTCCGTGCACCACCTAAATTTAACGATTTTTTCTCTAAAAAGCTCTACTAAATACTGATTTGCGTTACTTATGCCAAATACTCGCCCCGCGGTTATTTCCGTTCCGTCCCACATCATTTTTATTAATGCTGTTTTATGTCCGCTTCGTATCATCTGTCGCTCTCCTCTCTTATGCCTGCTTTTATTTCTAGCTCTTTTATGCTCTTACTCTTTGCTTCGCTACAGCTCGCAACTGCAAGCAGACGCGTCTGCACAATATGAAACAAATCATAAGCGCAATCTAGCAAAGGTTGGGCGACGCCGTCTAAGCTCGCCACCTTGTAAGCGTGCAGGTGCTTTTTAAAAGCCTTTAACATAACCTCATCGCCCGCGCTAAAGCAAAGTTTGCTAGGCGTAAATACTAGCTTATTCATCGTCCGCGCTCCTTTGAAAAAATCGCTCTCTTAGCCGTTGGTTTTCGGCATGGAGTGTTTGGAGTTGTCGCCCCTGCTCGCTCAAAGCGCAAAACAAATCAAAGGCTACGGGCTTAAAGTCCGCCGTATCGTCTCCGCTTTGTTCGTCTTGTAGGGATTTGAGATAAATATCGGGGTAGCACTCTTCTAGCATTTTTACGTAAAGCTCGGGCGCGCTTTTTATCTCTTTGCACTCTCGCGCTATTTGGCTGTACTCTTTTGATTTAGTTCCGTTTCGCGCTCCTCGAATAAATCAAAAGCCACGCAAAGCACGGCGGCGGCGCAAACATTGTTTTTAAAAGAAGTCTGCACCTAATCTATTTTTTGTTGTTCTTTTTGCTCTTTAGTCATTTATTCCCCTTTCACTTCGTCCAGATAATCGCTCCACCATTGCATAAGCTCGGCGCGCTCCTCTAGTCTTTGGCTTCTATCGTAGATTGATTTTATTTTATTGCGCTCTCTGTGGTCTAGGCAAAGCTCTATTATTTCCGCGTCTTTGCCGTGTCGTTTGATATTCTCGTTTAGTAGCGTTGAGGCGGTCGCCCTTAGCC
>CAUPYN010000210.1:0-3678 GCA_963515575.1 uncultured Campylobacter sp. | reverse complement strand
GTAGGGGCATTTGCTCTCGCAAAAAGGGATATGGACGTAAAGAAGCATTTTGACCTTTGTTTTTGCCGTATTTTATCAGATTTTACGGGTTTGTCGTGCGGTGTTTTGGCTTTTGCGCCGTTTGGAAGCCTGTTTGCTGTAAATTTAGGCCGGGTTTAGGCGCAAAACCGACTCTAGTAAGTTGCTTGACACTTTTAAATTTTAAAATTTGCCGCCGTTTTTGCCGCCCGTTAAATTTAAAAAGTCGCGCCGATACGTTTAAATTTGATTTTAATTTAACGCCCGCAAAGCTCCGTAAGCGATAAATTTACGTATAAAATTTCTTTTGTTTTAAAATTTGCGTCGGCAAAACGCCGAATTTTTCTCTAAAAATCTTTGCAAAGTGCGGAGCGCTGGCGTATCCGACGATTTTTGCGGCTTCGCTTACGCAGACGTCTCCGCTCTCTAAAAGTTTTTTCGCCGCGTTTAGCCGCTCGGTCGCTAGCAGCCCGTAGATCGTATCGCCAAAGTAGCTTTTAAAGCCCGTTTTTAGCTTAAATTCATTCGTCGCGCACGCTCTGGCTAGCTCTTTTATGCTGGGCGGATTTTGGACGTCGCTTAGTAAAATTTGCCTTGCTTTATTTAAAATTTTTACGTATTCGTCGCTAAAATCGTGCTTTTTTTCATCGGCTTCGGGCGTTTTAGGCGCGCCTAAGCTTTTGTAGATTAGTTCTAAAATTTTAGCTTCTATAAAGATTTCGCGCATCTTGCCCTCAAGCTCGCTCGCGGCTAAAAGCTCCCGTAAAATCAGGCTTTGGGCTAAATTTATCTTAGCCGTTTGGATGCAGATTTCGTTTTCTTCGCCTAGATTTTTAAATGCCGCTAGCTCGCCGGCCAGCTCGTTTTTTAGCACGATGCATCGCCCGGCGTAGCTGCTACTTTGATACTCGCAAACGCCCTCAAATCCGCTATCCACGCGCCCCGTCCAAAACTCTCCGGCCTTTAGACAAAAAGTTTTTTTGCCCGCTTTAAGTCCGGCGTCCCCTCTTGCGTCGTTAAAGAGCAAAAAGCAGTAGCCAGCTCCTCTTTCAAGCCGTCTTTTTACGCTTTTGTTGCAGATTATTTCGCTCCTGCAGTAGCTTGCGCCGCTTGTGCCTTTAAAAAACTCGACTTTACATTTTCTATCTTGCTCTTGCCACACGCTTTGTCCGTAGCGCACCGAATTTTGCGCGATTTCTTGCTCGTTTGCTCGTAAAATATCTTTAAATTCGACTTTCATTTGCTTTTTTATCCTTTTAGCGTTGATAAAAATCCCTCTACCGTTTGCCTAAGTATTGATAATAATTATCTGATTATAGTAAAATAGGGTTTAAATTTAAATAAGGAGTCTAAAGGTGAAAAGTATGCCTAAAATTTCTATGCTAGCTTGCTTAGCGCTATCTTGCGCGCAGGCGGCTGACGAAGTAAAACTAAACGAAGTTACCGTAACTAGCGCGACGGGTTTTGAGCAAAATATCAAAGACGCGCCCGCTTCCGTTTCGGTAATCTCGCAAAAAGAGATAGCCAGGCGCAATCATCAAGATATAGAAAGCGTCGTAAAAGACGCTCCGGGCGTGTTCGGTGCGACGCTGGGGGCGGCTAGCAGGCGCGGTATCACAATGAGAGGCCTTGGTCAAAAATACACTAAAATTTTAATAGACGGCCGCCCTGCAACCAGCGATAGCGCGTATAGAGGACTTCGCGCGATCGGTAGCGCTCAAAATTTCCTCCCGCCTGCAAACACGATCGAGCGTATCGAAATCGTGCGAGGGCCTATGAGCTCGCTATACGGCTCAGATGCGATGGGAGGCGTCATAAACATCATCACTAAGGGCTTTTCAAACGAATTTAGTGGTAACGTAAACGGCTACTACACGCTTGCGGGCAAAAGCGGCATAAATGACGACTATCAGACTGGTTTTTACGCAAACGGCGCAGTGATTCCGGACGTGCTAGGCATCGCGCTTTACGGGCGGTATTTTCATAAATTTGAAGATGAGCGAGCCTTTACGAACCGCAAAAACGAGGATGTAAATTTCGGCGCGAAAATAATGTATAACGCCACCGAAAACGACGAAATAGCGCTGGATCTACGCCGCGTAGTAAATAAATACGAGCGCACCGAAGGCAAGACGCTAAGAAGGGCTACCGGCGATAATACGAGCGTGGCTTTTGAGAAGATGAGCGGATATACCGCCTCGCTCTCGCATACGGGCAAATACGACAAGCTGCTGCTTGAAAGCTTTTTAACCCACGATAATATGAAAGAGAGCGGCCAGCAAGATCTCACGCTAAAAACGACGACGCTAAATACCAAGGGAACGTATTTTTTTGATAACAACACGCTAAGCCTAGGCGCCGAATACAGAAGAGAAAGACTAAACGAAAAGGCCACGACAGCCGACGCCGCAAACGTAAAAAGGTATGATTTTTCGCTCTACGGCGAAGATGATTTTGACGTAACCGACGCACTCACGCTAACTGCGGGTCTAAGGTATAATCACGACAAAGACTACGGCGGACACGTATCTCCGCGCGGCTATGCCGTATATCATCTAAGCGAAAATTTATCGTTAAAAGGCGGCGTATCGGCGGGCTACTCGACGCCTGATATCAAGATGAGAACCGACGGGCTCGCCTTGCCTTTTGCCGGCGGCATGGGAGCACAGCTGGGCAAAAGCGACCTAAAACCAGAATCCAGCCTAAACTACGAAGCCGGCGTCGCATACGGGGACGAGAGCCTTAACGTATCGGCGATGGCGTTTTATACGCGAATAAAAGATGGTCTAGGCACAAAGCCGGTTTGTGTCGCACGCCCAGGCGTTCCTTGCGTGCATAACGGCAAGACTTATAGGCGCGGCATCTGGGAGAGCGTAAATATCGGCAAAGCCGAAGTAAAGGGCGTCGAGCTCGCCTCAGACTGGCAGATACTATCAAATTTAGCCCTACACTCAAGCTACGTTTACACTAGATCAAAGCAAAAATCTGGCGCGTACGAGGGCAAATCTCTAAACAATTTACCCGTACATACCGTAAAAATAGGGCTTGATTACGACGCGACGCCTGATCTAAATTTCTGGACGCAGATGAACTATCTAGGCAAAACTAGAGCCGTTTACGGCCTACCAGGAGACGAGGAGATAAAGGATTATACGCTATTTGACGCGGGCGCAAGCTACAAGCTAACTAAAAACGCGAGCGTAAATTTTAGCGTTTATAATATCTTTAACGAATACGTAACGACAAAATCCGGACGCTATGAAATTTTGATCGCCGACGGGATTAAATATAGGCTCGGATTTAACGTAAATTTTTAAATTTAGCCGTATTTAAGCGGGGCGGTGTGTAGCGATCGCCGCCCTGCTACCGGTTTTTAAAATTCGAGTTTAAATTTAAGGAGAAAGATGCCGTTTTTAAAGAAAAAGAAATTTTGGTTTAACGTCCATTTGATTTTAAGCCTAGCCTGTTTTTTGCCGCTACTTATCGTCGCTCTTAGCGGCGCGGTCATATCCTATCACGACGAGATTATAGACCTTGCAAACTCGCAAAAAACCTTCATAGAACGAGGCGAAAAAGAGCTTAGCGCGAGAGAAATTTTAGATATTTTTAAAGCTAAGGAATCAAATTTTACGCTTAGCTACTACAAGATTAACTCGGACG
>CAUPYN010000209.1:0-3735 GCA_963515575.1 uncultured Campylobacter sp. | reverse complement strand
CAGCAGCGTAGGCGTCGTGATCGCGGCCGCGTCAGAGACCACGCGCTGCGCCGCCTCGTAAAGCCCCAGCAGTATGCGCACCGAGATCGTGCGAGTGATGAGCGAGTCGGCGTCGTAGCTGGCCTGGCGCTGTTTGTCGTGAGTGAGATAGTGAGCCTTGACGTAGCTGTTTACGAAAAAATTTCCGCGGGCGCGGTAGATCGCCTTTAGCCCCGCCCTAGCAAACGGTACGTAAAGCTTCACGCTAAACGCCGGACTAGCTAGCACCGCGCAGCGAACGCGCACAGCGTAGTCGTGCAGCCACGCCGAGACCAGCACGGCGCCCACGCTCTGGGCTATCACGGCTAGATTTTGCGTCTCAAAGCCAAATCTCTGCTCGATATGCGCCACAAACTCGTCCACGTCGGCGATGAGGCGGCCGATACTCGGCGCATCGCCCCGCTCTCCGTCGCTCCTGCCGTGTCCGCGCTGATCCCAGGCAAAATAGCTCAAACTCTCGTCCGCTAGTCCGTCTGCTACGTGCGTTGTCCTGCCAGAGTGCTCGTGTCCGCGGTGAAATATCGCTACGGCTTTGGCATTCGGCGCGGCTTTAAATTTAAGATTTTGCTCGGCGTTTTCGCTCAAATTTGACGCGCCGCATTTGCCCGTTTCGTTTAAATTTGAGTCCGAGTTTTCGCCGCCGTTTGGTAAATTTTGCTCCTCAAATTTACCCGCGCCGCCAAAACCCGGCTCCGCATTTTCATCCACGCCGCCTGTTTGCTCGCCGGTCAAATTTGATGTTTCGTTTGCAGTTTGGACGCTCAAATTTGATCCGTCAAATTTGCCGTCCTCGCTCAAATTTACTTCATTTGCGCACGGGTTTTCGCACGCTACGTCCGCAGCCAGGCGGTATCTGTAAAATATCCTCGCCCCGTCGCTCGTTATAAAATAGCTCTCTTTAAACTCCATTTTTCGCCTTTCTTACTTAAATTTATCGATTTTTACGCTTATTTTATCCTAAAATGCCCCGTTATCTCGTACTCGTTTAGCACGTCCTCTTCCTGCGCGCCAAGCCCGATGTTATGGATCACGAGCGAGGTTTTGCCGCCTGTAAATTTATCCGAAACTATGCCGATGTGCGGCCTGCCGTTATCCAGCCGCCACGTCACGATATCGCCCGCCTTAAACTCACCCTTCGCCTCGTAGCCTTTGCGTTTTAGATAGGTAGCGATGTTTGGCACTCGGCGATGATCGATATTTTTGTCGGTCTTTTTCGCGCCCCAGTTTTTTGGATAGGCGCTAAAATTCGCGCTCATATCCTCATGGATGAGCTGCTGCAGATCGATGTCCTGCCCGCGCAGCGCTCTAACGACGACGTCGGTGCAAACGCCCTTTATCATATCCACATCGCCCATCGGATAGGCTAGCCTCTCGTACGAAGGGTCGTAAAACAGCGTCTGCCCGACCTGCGCTCTAGCGTCTTGCACGAGCTTTTGAGCCGAAAAAGCAAAGGCTAAATTTGCCGTTAGTGCTAAAAGTAAAATTTTGCTCCGAATTTTCATCAAAACCTCACGCGTAAAAATACCTAACTATGTGAAAAAATATCGGCGCCGCAAAGCACAGCGAGTCCATACGGTCAAGCATCCCGCCATGCCCGCTGATCATATAGCCCCAGTCCTTGACGCCCAGATCGCGCTTGATCGCAGACATAACAAGCCCTCCTAAAAAACCCATCATACAAACGGCAAGCCCGATGAAAAATGCCCCTACTGCACCAAAAGGCGTGAGATGATGCAAACACGCAGCCAGCGCGCTAGCGCTAAGAACCCCGCCCGCAAAGCCGACCACCGTTTTAGACGGACTGATGCTAGGAGCGATCTTGCGCTTACCGAAAAGCTTGCCCCAGATGTACTGCAGCACGTCGCTAGCCTGCACGACCAGGATCAAAAACAACATCAGCTCCATGCCGCTACCTTGCTCAAGATCCAGCAAAAGAAGCGCGGGGATGTGCGAGATACAAAACACGCAGATCATCAGCGCCCACTGGATCTTCGTTGAGCGCTCTAAAAAGTATGCCGCATCGCCGCAAATAGCAGCTAAAATCGGCAAAAACAAAAATCCGTAAACCGGGATAAATATCATCGCCATCGCGTACCAATCAGCATATATAAATATATACTGCGCGGGCAAAATCACGTAAAAACACGCCACGAGCGCGATGTGATCGCCCCTGCGGATATAGATGAGCGACAAAAACTCTCGCAATGCGGCAAAAGATACGAGCAAAAACAAAAATATCACGGCGTTTTTGCCCATATACGTAAATGCAAAAATCACCAAAACCATCGCCCACCAGGCGTTTATGCGCGAGGTCAAATTTGAGACGGTTTTGTTCTCGGCGCCAAATTTCGCCTTTAGCATAAAGGCAATGGCGCTAGAGACGACTAGCACCGCGATGAGTCCTAAAAATAGATTTAATATATGATTTTGCGGGTTCATTTTAGTGCCTTTCGGTTAAATTTGAAGCTAAATTTGACGCCTGCACAGGAGTCCTCCGAGCGAGTCGAATTTGCGCACGTTTGGTTTGCCACGCGGACGGTTTGATTGGTTAAATTTTTTATGCGGTTTAAATTTGCGTTTGCGTCAAATTTGATTTGCGGCAAGGCTGGCGTTTTGGTTGTCGTTTCGTGCTTAAATTTGACGCCTTTAGCCGCCCTAAAAGGCTCGCCGTCAAATTTGCCGTAAAGATCGGTCGCAAATTTTGCCTTTTCGTTTGACGGATTTATAGGACTCAAATTTACCGCTCTGGCCAAAGCCGTCGCGCTAGGCTTTCGTTCTATCATTTTGCGTATCGCTCATCGCTAGCAGCGCGTCCTGCGCCTTTTGTAAAAACTCGCCCTTACCCTCGCCGCTGTAAAATATCTCCTCGCCCACTATCAGCTCGCAAAGCAGCGGGATAGGTATCATAAAGCCCTTAGGCAGGACGTTACGCGCATTTTTGATCCAAATCGGCACCAAAGGCACGGAGGGGCACTCCTGCGCCAGACGGAAAATCCCGCTTTTAAACGGCTGTAGCGCTAGATCGTCGTCCGTCTTGCGCGTGCCTTCGGGAAAGATGATGAGAGAGTGCGTCTGCAGCGCCTCGCTCATTTGCGCTAGCGCCTCTAGCGGATCTTTGCGGCGACTGATTAGCGCCATGTTAAACACGTTTTTAGCAAGAAACCTGCGCACGGGCCCGCCCTCCCAGTACTCCGCCGCCGCGATGGGGCGCACGCGCTTTCTCACGCGATACGGCAGCGAGACGAAAATCAGTAAAAAATCGCCATGGCTGGCGTGGTTTGCGTAGTAAATTTTAGTGCCGTCGCCGATGTTTAAAAGCTCCTGCGGCGGCCGCACTCCCGTGATAAATATCGTGATGCGGCAAAGGATAAAATCAAGCGCTGCAGCTAAAAACTCTTTCATCTTTCGTCCTTTTGTGTTAAATTTGCCTTATTTGCGCGTCAAATTTGGCGAGTAGCGCCGATTTTAGTTTTTTACTCTCATTAAATCGCTACTTTAGCTTCATTTGCCCTTATGCGCCGTCCGCAAAGTCTCTAGCTAAAATAAATGGCCTTGAAATTATATCAAATTTAATTGCGGCGACAAACTATGCTAAATTTGGCATCCTTGCGGCAGGATTATTTTGGATTTGTATCCTTTGATCCCCTACTCCCCCAGCCCAGCTTTTACGCGATTTACGCAAGTTATCGCGAGTAA
>CAUPYN010000208.1:0-3757 GCA_963515575.1 uncultured Campylobacter sp. | reverse complement strand
AGAGCAATATCTACTCAACATCAACTCCAACTTAATACACGCGCAAGTTGACGATATTTTATATAAACGCGACGTTAATAATTTTGAAAAGCTTAAAGCCCGGCGCTTAGAGCTAAACGACATCGCAAAATGCGCCGTGAGCCTAGGTAAGAGCGTATGCGCGGATTTATACGAGCAAAACCGTCAAAGCGGCTCTTTTATCGTGATCGACCGCTATACCAACGCGACGCTTGGCGCGGGTATGATAACGGAGTTTTTGGGCGATGGGCATGACGGCGAATTTGACGCCAAAAACGCTTCAAACCGCGAGTATAGCGACGCCGAAAGGGAGCTAAACGCTTACGTTAGAAAATTTTATCCCGAGTGGGGATGCAAACAAATTTAGTCCGCCCCCGCTCAAACGGGCGGGCTAGTCCGCCCTCGGCGCTTCAAATCGTAACTACGCCGCCGCATTAAGCAAATAAGGCCCAAAAACGCGAAAATATCAAAATACGCGCAAGAGGCTTAAAATTTTCGCTTATTTATCTTTAAATGGAAATTTAAGCTATTTGTCATAAAGTCGTCTAAATTTGCTTCTAGCTCTTAAAAATACGAGCTTGATTAAAATTTACCGAACAAAATGCCGAATTTTAGCAGTAAGGCCCGGCCTATTTACGCGCAAAAAACATCAGTAAATTTAAAGTAGATTTTTCGGATATAAGCAATAAGCTTAGCCCCGCAAGCAAGGCTAAGCTTAATCAAATTTCAAAAGTTATTTTGCGACGAACGCATTTTTTAGCACGTCTTCGATGACGTCCACCGGGATGATTTGCATGTCTTTTTTGACGTCTTGCGGTATGTCGCCTAGATCGCGCTCATAGTTTTTGCGCGGTATCAGAGCGGTTTTGATACCGGCCTTATGCGCAGCTATGAGCTTTTCTTTTAGTCCGCCGATAGGTAGCACACGACCGCTTAGCGTGATCTCGCCCGTCATCGCCACGTCGCTTCGCACTTTGGTATCCGTTAGGATCGAGGCGATCGCCGTCACCATCGTGATACCCGCACTCGGACCGTCTTTTGGCGTGGCACCCTCGGGCACGTGGATGTGTAGATCGTAGCGGCGATACGCTTCGCTAGGGCTTAGCTCTTTTTTCACGCCGTCTTTGACGTCGTCGGGCAGACTCGGGATGATTTTAGGGGGCACTTTTATCTTTTTGGCATCGATTAGCACCTTAACGAGGCTAAATGCGATATACGCGCTCTCTTTCATCACATCGCCCAAAGACCCCGTTATCTGCAGGCCGCCCTTGCCTTGTATGCGTATAGCTTCGATCTTTAGCACGTCGCCGCCCACGCTCGTCCACGCTAGCCCGTTTACCTGGCCGATTTGCGGTTTTTTGTCCGCATGCTCGATCTCATAAACCTTCTTTTCTAAAAATTCGCTCAAATTTTTAGTCGTCACGGTTATCTTTTGCGCCTCGCCCCCCAGTAGCCTTTTTGCCGCCTTTCTAAAGATATCCGCCAGGCGACGACGTAGATTTCGCACTCCGCTTTCTCGCGTGTAGTCTGAGATGATGAGGCTTAACACGTCTTTGCCTAGAGTCACTTCGCCGGGCTTTAAGCCGTGTTTTTTTAGCTCTTGGGGGATTAGATATTTTTTAGCAATCTCAAATTTTTCCTGCGGAGTGTATGAGCTAAGCTCGATAAACTCCATCCTGTCGCGAAGTGCCGGCGGTATGGCGCCGACGTCGTTTGCCGTCGCGACGAAAACAACCTTGCTCAGATCGATATTAAAATTTAAATAATAATCCCTAAATTTGTTATTTTGCTCAGGGTCTAGGATCTCTAGTAGCACCGCTGTCGGGTCGCCGCGAAAGCTCCTACCGACCTTATCGATCTCGTCTAGCACGATGACGGGGTTCATCTGTTTTGCCTCTATCAGCCCCTGCACGATGCGGCCCGGCATCGCGCCTATGTAGGTGCGGCGGTGCCCGCGCAGCTCGTTTACGTCCTCAAGACCGCCCAGTGCCACGCGCACTAGCTCGCGCTTTAGCGCCCTTGCTATGGAGTTTGCCAGGCTCGTTTTACCGACGCCCGGAGGCCCCGCAAAGCATAGTATCGCTCCGTTATTTACCTTGCCCGCGACTCCTCGTAGCTGCAAAAGTTCGCGCAGAGCAAAGTACTCCTCTATCCTATCTTTTGGTCTTTCAAGCCCGTAGTGATCGGCATTTAACTGCTTTGCGACTTCCTGTACGCTTAGTTTTTTATTTGCCGTATTTTCAAACGGCACTTCGATTACCCAGTCCAGATAGCTTTGTATCGTGTTTGCGTCGGCAGAATCAGGATGTATGCGCGATAGCTTGTCGATTTGTTTTTTTATCTCCTTATATGCATCCTCGCCCATAAATTTCTTTTTAGCTTCCAGCTTCTTACGGTACTCCTCGATCTCCTCCTCGCGGCTGGTATCTGAGCCTAGTTCTTGCTGTATCTGCTTTAGCTGCTCTTTTAGAAAATACTCTTTATTTACCTTATCTATTTTTGAGTGAGCCTTGTTTTTTATCTCGCGCTGTAGTTTATTTGCCTCGATCTCCTCGATAACGTAGTCGATGAGCTTTAGCAGCTTTTGCTCCAAATTTTCCTCGATAAAAAACTCGTACGCCGTCTTTTTCTTTAGCCTTAGCGAGCTTAGTATCAGGTCGCAGACTCGCACGGGCTCGGCGCTCTCCTCTATCGTTTTTAAAAGATCGGGCGGGAAAAAGTGGCTAAGCGCGGCCAGATCTCGCACCTTTTCGCGAAGTACGGTTAGTAGCGCGTCGCTTTTGGTATTTTCTGGTCTTTTTTCGTGCAGTACGTCTACGACCGCCCGCAGCGGCTTTGAGGATACTTTTGAGACTATGCGACCCTTGCTCGTACCTTGAAATAAAATTTTTACCCTGCCGTCTGGTAGCGGCACTCGCCTCATTACGGTGCCTATGACGCCGGCGTCGTATACGGCGTCAAATTTCCTCACGCCCTCGTTTTGCGCTTTCGTCGGCACAACTAGGATAGGACTCTGCGACTCGAGAGCCAAATTTAGCGCTTCGATATTTTCCTCGTCGCTTAAAAAAAGCGGCGTTATCATAAACGGATATAAAAATAGCTCGTCTTCTACGATGACGGGTAGCTGCGCCGGGAACATTTTTGATTCGTAAATTTGCAAATTCAGCTCCTATTCAAACATTTTTCTATACCAAGGAAGCTGCGGAAGCACGATATTTGCATCGTTTAGAGGCGAGGCTTGCACCTTTTCTTTATAAATTTGTGCCGACTCGTCTCTGCCCGTGCGTTCATAAAGATCTGCTATCTGCACGTCCAGGTTGTAGATCGCGAGCTTAAATTTAACCAGCATAGTTTCTATCAGTGGACGATACTGCGTGTTTGGGTAGACGTAGAGAAATTTTTCTATCTCGGCGATACTGTCTTGCATTAGCTTTTGGTTGCGATTGGGTTGCGAGAACGAATCAAAATTCGCCTTTATCTTCAGGTACTGCGCAAATTCGCTTCTAGCGCCATTATCGCCGTATCTTTTGAGGTATTCGTCTAAGTAAAAATTCGCCATCAGATACTCTTCATCGTTGGCGTGAGCTTGGGCTAGGATTAGTAAAATTTGCTCCAAAAGCGGGCTAGCTACGTGCTCGCTAGACATCGCCGTGTAGTGCTTATCGGCGCTTTCTAGGTCGCGATTTTTTATATCGCCGATGTTCTCGGAGTACCATTGATCGGGCGTTAGATTATTTAG
>CAUPYN010000207.1:0-3766 GCA_963515575.1 uncultured Campylobacter sp. | reverse complement strand
CTTTACCGCCGACGGAAATGTTATGAGCAGCAGTTGTATCAACGGTTCTGTCGTTAGTAGCAGCAGTACTGCCCTGCCATGCAAGGTCGCCGTACTTAGCAGTATACTCATATCTGTCGCCGCCCGCATGACCGTCTGTGCCGGTCTGCGCCACGACTCCTTTTTCTATACCCGGCTGGATAGTAGGCTCGGTATTCATAGCTGGCATATAGCCGCTGATTTTACTTGGATTGGTAGCCTCATCCCTTTGTCCATGTATATTTGAGCCTGCGCTTCCGGTATCTACCGCACTATTTTCTCTACTAGTACTCATATTATCGAAAACGCCTTTTGAGTTATTATTATTTGACATTGTAGTATGGAAGTATCTACCGTGGGTCGCTGCATTGTTGTCGTTTGTAGTATCCGGGCTATTATAGTCGTAAAACTTAACTTTGGTATCCTCTACTCCGTTAGCATGAAGCGTCGAGTTAGAGTACTGAGATACCTTAGAAATAATATCAGGAGACTTAGGATCGTAGGCATGAGCAAACCAATCCGCTAGCTTGATCTTATCGCCGGCTTCGATATTTTTGATAGTTACGATCTTAGTTACGGTAGGATCCGTTTTAGCCCTACTTACGTCAAATAAATCCCTGCCTCTACCGCCGTCGATGACGATCTCGGTGTTTGTCGCTAGAGTACCTACGTGGATGATATCGTCGCCGTCGCCTAGATCCACGTTTAGACGCTTGATACCGTCCGGATTTGCCGCTACGCCAGTGGCCATATCGTTCGCTAGTAGTACTACATCGTTGCCTTGAGTGCCTTTGATATAAGATAGCTTAGCGTGCTGATTAGCACCTAGAGCGCTTTTTTCTCTTGACATGTCGGTATCGCTATCGGCTCCGTTTATCCTATGAGTATAACCGTGGAAATTCGGCACATCGTTACCGGTAACGTGCGTTCCGCCCCAGTCCTTCAAAGTCGTAGTGGCTTTGAAGTTTGTTGCAATGCCTTTGTTGTCAAATAACGGATTTTTTAAGTTTGAACCGCCAACTACGCCAAAGCCGCCGTTTTCTTTAAGATTGTGGTAGTTGCCGTAGTTTGAAGAAGGGTTACCGTTTTGAGTAGTCGTATCCGTAGAGAACGCAACATCAGACAAATTCAAGAAAGAAGTAGAACCGGTTTTTACGTCGCTTAGGTCTATGGTTTCAAGCTTAGAGGTCGTGGCCGTATTAAACTTTCCGTTTACGATCAAATTTATAGCCTCGCCGGTTGCTTTGAAAGTCTTTAGATCATTAGGGGATGCCGTACCGTCGTCAAATTTAACATAGACGTTCGTATTACCGTCAGCGTTAGACTGAACGCCTTTCGCCTCTAAAGAGATAATATCTTGGTTTGCTCTAGCGCCGCCGAAATTTGCTTTTATGGTATTCGTCGTAGCATATGAGTTGTAGTTATTTTTGTCGCTATATAGCCCAGTCTCAATCTGGTCGCTGTAATATGTAGGAGAGTTAAATACGGCTGCTTTAAATTTGATATTTTGACCGAAAAGCTCGCCCACATTATAGCTACCTGCTACCTGAGATAGGTCGATAGTATTGTTGATAGTCTTGTCGTTGCCTATCTTACCTACCCCGTTAGCATGCGGGTTGGAGACAGTCGTATATTGTCCGCCGCTACTAGCCAGGCTGACGTTGCCCCTAGCATTGCCCGCGCTGATCTCTATATCTCTTGCTATGATATTTCCTACAAGCAGGTTTGTGATATCCCAAGCTTGAATCCTAAACGTCCCCTCGGTAACTACAGACGCTTCCGTAGTACTCGCGCCATATTGGAAGTTGTGCGTAACGTTACTCCAGTTGTCAAAATGCGCTTGCATCGTATCGTTGGCAACAGTGTTTATACCGTTAGCTATCTCCGCTTGACCTTGCATGTCATTTAGGTTAACGTTTATGTTACCTTTTGTGAAGATACCTTTATTGGCCTTAAATGAATTTAAATGCTCGGCTCTGATACCGATAGACTGAGCGGTGTCGGTAGTACCTGCGCCCGCGCCGCTACCTTTGCCGATGACGTTATCGGTAAAGAAGACTTTGCCGGTTTTGATATTGTTTGAAGCAAGACCGCTAGCGTTAATCTGCTGAATGTCATTAAACTCTCTAGTTCCGATAGCCTCGAAATTCGTATCGGTGTTGATATTAAATACTTTTAATTTCTCAAGGAAAGTAGCATCAACATTGCTTAGGATATTTGACTTTGAGTTTATGGTTAGCTTGTCAAAAGACGTTTGAGCCTGTGTAGCAGACGCTGCAAGATCAGCTAGGGCTATGTTAGTTATGCTTATGCCTGTAGTATTTGCATGGGAGTTACCTAAAGTGCCCGGGGAGTTGAAATTTACGGTTATATCTTTAGCTCTAGGGGCGATGATACCTATGCCTTCAGCTGCATGCATTTTGTTGGAGTCTACCCAGTTACCCGCTATTTTTTGCGCATATACGTTTTTACCGATATTTACGGTTACTTTTTCGCTCTCGTCGGCAGATACATATGCAGTTACCTTGCTTCTTAGACCTGGAATAGTAGGGTTTATGATAGCTTCGCCTACAGGATTTCTAGGATCTATGGTATTTTCTACATTGATGTTTTCTAGATAGCCGTTAGTAAACTGCGTAGTACCGTAAGGGCCGCTAGAAATAACAGGGTTGCCGCTCTCGTCAAGAGCCGGTTTATCTACGGTAACGCTTTTTATAGACGAATTTACTACTTTTAGATTGTCTTTAAATTTAGTAGTGTATAGATGAGTGACGTCTGAGCCGGTAAAATCTGCCGTAGCGGTGCTGTTGGCTACGCCGGTGTCCACTTTCTCGATACCGACTTTTTCTACGTTTGTGATGTTAAATCTGTTTTCGTTAGCTTTTAGATGTTTTACGATCACTTCGTCGTTGCCCGCTCCGCCGTCTATCTCGAAGTACGGTCTAGCGTTTGCCGCGCTAACGTCCTTAAAGTCTAAATTTATGACGTCTTTACTGCTACCGCCTTTGATGATGCTAGTAGCGCCGGAAGGGGTAGAAGCTAGAGCCTTGTAAGTATAATCAAGAGTGGCCGTAAAGGCTGATGCGTCGAATTTTTCTATGCGGTCGCTTTCGGCTTTTACCGTTAGGTCGGTGTTGCCTTTTACGGGTATATTTTTATAGTGATTTCCCGTACCTGCGCCGGATTTTATAGTTACGTTACTCTTCTCGCCCTTAGTAGAGATGTTTAGATTTTCGATATTAGGGATATTGATACCCGCATCATCGCTTCCTGTTACGCCAGTGATAGCATATTTGTGTAAATTCACCTTATCTAGGGTTAAATTTTGAGTATCGTTAACGCCTGCGATAGTGCTTGAGTTGTAGTCTAGCTTAAAGCCGTCAGCAGCGTTGCTAGTTACGTTTTGGAGGCTGATATCCACGATATTTTGCGGATTTAGTAAATTTAAACCTTTTTGGCTATCTAAGGTTACTTTTTTAAGCCCCTCTATGCCTCGTGCGTTAAAGGTCTTAGCCGTAGGCGCCGTAGAGGTTAAATTTAGATTATCGATATGCTTGATATAGCCGGTAGTCATGCCGTTAAAGCTATCGTTTACTCTAACGTTTAGAGTGTTTTCCCCGCCGCCGCCGTCTATCTTATCGGTAGGTTTTAAAGTAGCGTTACTTACGACGCTGTCGGCTACGGCGTTAAATATATCCTGACCTACGCTTCCTAATATCTCGTTTGAATCCGTGCTTAGGTTATGTAC
>CAUPYN010000206.1:0-3768 GCA_963515575.1 uncultured Campylobacter sp. | reverse complement strand
GTGCCCACCAGCGTGGGATACGGAGCGAGCTTTGGCGGGCTGGCGGCGCTGTTAGCGATGCTAAACAGCTGCGCAAACGGCGTGAGCGTCGTAAATATCGACAACGGATTCGGCGCCGCGTACAACGCGAGCCTGATAAATCATCTCTAAATTTACGCCCGATGCGCGGGTCAAATTTAACGGCTAAATTTAAAAGGAAAGCGTTGCGAGAGGAAAATTTAAACGAGCAAAAGGCTATACCGAAGGGCGTGAAAAAGCTCGCGCAAAAGGCACAAACAAGACAAAGCGCGCGGACGAGGCTAGCGTTTTTAGCCGCGGCGATCCTGATTTTAGCGATAGAAATTTACATCGCGATCTGCGTAAAGGGCGGCTTCGTGCGCCACTACGCGGGCGACGTTTTGGCCGTTATCTTGCTTTACGCTTTGGCTCGGGCTATTTTTAGCGCGCCGCCTTTAAATTTGCCGCTTAAAATTTTCGCATTTGCGGCGGCTTTGGAGCTTGCGCAGTATTTTGGCGCGGTGCAAATTCTAGGCATAGAAAATAAAATTTTAAAAGTAATGATCGGCGGGACGTTTGATTTTGCCGATTTGCTCTGCTACGCTGCGGGCTGCGTCCTAGCGGGCATGTATGAAAAATTTGAAAAAAGGAGAAGCGATGGATAAACAAAAAGCGGTGCAAAAGATGACCGGGGTCATGGCGAAATTCGTCGGCTACACGGGCAAGGTGCTGCCTGGCGACGTAACGGCGAAGCTGCGGGAGCTTAGCGAACGAGAGACGCAGCCGCTGGCAAAGGAGATCTACAAAACGATGTTTGAAAACCAGCGCCTGGCTAAGCAGCTAGATCGTCCGTCCTGTCAGGATACGGGCGTGATCCAGTTTTTCGTGCGCTGCGGAGCGAACTTCCCGCTCATCGGCGAGCTTGAGGAGCTGCTGCGCGAGGCCGTACTGCGAGCGACGCGCGAGGCTCCGCTGCGTCACAATAGCGTCGAGACATTTGATGAGTACAACACTGGCAAAAACGTCGGCAAGGGCACGCCGAGCGTATTTTGGGAGATCGTGCCGGGCAGTAGCGAGTGCGAGATCCACACCTATATGGCTGGCGGCGGCTGTAGCCTACCCGGCAAGGCGACCGTGCTGATGCCGGGCATGGGCTACGAGGGGGTCGTAAAATTCGTCATGGACATCATGACCAGCTACGGCATAAACGCCTGTCCGCCGCTGTTAGTGGGCGTAGGCATCGGCACCTCGATCGACGTGGCGTCGCTGCTATCCAAAAAAGCGCTGATGAGCCCGCTAGGCTCGAGCAATCCAAACGACCGCGCGGCTCTAACCGAAAAACTACTCGAAGATGGTATCAATAAAATTGGCCTGGGCCCGCAAGGCATGAGCGGCGCAAGCTCGGTCATGGGCGTGCATATCGAAAACTGCGCCCGCCACCCAAGCGTCATCGCCGTCGCCGTAAACGTGGGCTGCTGGTCGCACCGCAAAGGCCATATCGTCTGGGACGAGCAGCTAAATTTCGACGTAAAATCACACAAGGAGTTCGCGCTATGAGTAAGAAAATTTTAACCACACCGATCAAGGCCGAGGATCTGGCCGACATCAAAATCGGCGACGTCATATACCTCACGGGACACATCGTCACCTGCCGCGACGTGCCGCACAGACGCGTCGTAGAAGAGGGCCGCGAGCTGCCGCTAGATATAGCAGGCGGCGCGATCCTGCACGCGGGGCCGATCATCAGAAAAACGGGCGATAAAAGCTTTGAGATGGTCTCGGTGGGGCCGACTACGAGCATGCGGATGGAGAAATTCGAGCGTGAATTTATCGCCAAAACGGGCGTGCGCCTGATAGTGGGCAAAGGCGGAATGGGCGAGGGCACGATGAGCGGCTGCAAGGAGTTTGGCGCGATACACTGCGTATTTCCGGCGGGCTGCGCGGTGGTCGCCGCGACGCAGGTCGAGGAGATCGAGAGCGCGGACTGGACAGAGCTTGGGATGCCCGAGACGCTGTGGAAGTGCCGCGTGAAGGAGTTTGGCCCGCTCATCGTCTCGATAGATGCGCACGGAAACAATCTTTTTGAGCAGAATAAGATCAAATTTAACGAGAAAAAGGATGCAGCGCTAGCTGAAATTTTACCGCAGGTCGGGTTTATAAAGTAGTTAAATTTATGGGCTAACGCTTTAAATTATACGCCTTAAATTTTTACGCCCTGCCGCTAAATTTTAAAATTATCGCTGTAGTAAGGATTAAATTTTCAAGACACTTAGGCAGAAAACCTTTAAAATTATGAGAGTTCTAGTAAAATTTTAAAACAATAAAGGATCAATATGAGTACCGCCAAAGAAAATATCGAACAAAGATTAATGGAAATATTACAGCGAGACAATGCCGTCTGCGTCGTTTTAGACGGCGAATGGGGCGTAGGAAAAACAACTTTTTGGAAAAAATTTTCCGATGCAAAATTTAAGGGAAATTCTGTTTATGTATCTTTATTTGGCAAGGAAAGCATCCAGGAAATCAAACAAGAGATAAGTTTAAAATTTTATAGAAAGAATAAAGTCGTATCAAAGATATTAGAAAAATTTAAAAAATTTATTCCTGCAGGTATTTTCAGTTTCCTTATAAAAAGATTTGCCGATAATAAAGTTGCAGAATTTAGTTTAATTATGCTAGACTCCCTGCATACAAATAAATACAAAGACGCAATAATCTGCTTCGACGATTTTGAAAGAATATCTGATAAGATAGATTTAAAAGATGTTTTAGGGCTGATTTCCAAATATAAAGAGCAGCAAAATTGTCATATAGTTATGATTTTAAATCGCTCAAAGATGACGGCTCCTGCTAAAGAAACACAAAAAGAAGATGAGGAAAATTTAGAAGCTAAAGAGCCCAAAAATACTAGCCAAATAAAAGAGGATAAAACAGAACTAGAAAAAATTTTATCGGAATACAAAGATAAAATCATGGATTACGAGTTTTATTATAATCCAACTCCGCAGGAATCTTTTAATATCATATCGGGCGATCTAGAGGAAGTTTACCAAGATGCAGCATTACGGTATTTTGAAAAGCACGCCATAAATAATATTAGAGTGATGAGGCGAGCGATAAATGCGCTGAATGATTACAAGCAACATCTAGAAGACAAACTGCGAAAATATCAACCTATAAAAGACAACGCCATAACTTATATACTAGGAATATCAATCATCAATGCGATGAATTCTACTGCCGAGATTAAGCGATTTCTCGGTAAATTAGACTACCGTAGCAATTTAACGGATGTGTATGATTTATTCAAAAACAGAAAAAATATAAGCGACTCAGAATATGTGCTTGTATTTTCAGATGATACAGATTATTGCCAGCTGGGTATGAACATATTATCATATACTAAAGAATCAATTATAGACGCTAAAGAATTTAACGAAATCGCAAAAAATATAATTACTAGGGAGTATAACAGTGAAAATAAGCAATATAAAGAAATCAAAAAGGAAATTTCGGATGAGTATTTTAAAGGCGTTTTAGATTTACGGTACGACAACGATATTTTTATAAATAGTCTCTTTGCCTATTTAGAAACAAATAAAGAGAATATAATAGATATAGTCGGGGTTAGATCTTTTCTTTTATACATAGAAACGCTTACAAAATTTGATGAAGAAAATAAACAAAAATACCATGAATTTGCGACTAAAGTTTTACTAGAATATATAAGGGACGTTTTCGAAAACAACCAATATCAAAATTTATATACCG
>CAUPYN010000205.1:0-3778 GCA_963515575.1 uncultured Campylobacter sp. | reverse complement strand
TTTAATAATTCATTAAAAATAGGCTTTAAATTTTTTGTCTTTGATATGAGTAAATCAAGCTCGATAAATATCCACGGCGTATCTTTTTTAGCCAAGCTCTCTACCGTTTGCGCCGAGTATGGAGCCGCTATCGTCGTATGCGGCTTAAAACTAGCCAGCACGTCCCAAGTCCTAAAAAATGACCTTGAGGACTACGGCATCTTGGTTTATAAGAGCCTTGGCGAATTTTACGAAGACGACGGTACTATCGCGGGCGGAGGCGGCTTTGGAGAAGAAAGACCCAAAAATCTTACTAAAGATATCATAAACGCCTTGCCGAGCCTTTTAGCGACGGTAACGGACACTCTAGCCTCAATGTCCGGTTCTACGGTTACGAAAATAAGCACCGCCATAGAGCGTTTTAGCTGCCAAGAGGGTAAATTTAATATCGGCTCGGTCGCGTTTTACGGCGATTTGGAGGCTAAATTTATCCTCTGCCTACAAAAAAGCGATATCAAAAAGATGTGTAAAATTTTACTTCAAAATAGCGAAAATTTAAGCCTATCTCAAGCGTATGCCGATCTACTAAGCGTTATTTGCGACCGTATCGAATCGCAGCTAGCTAGGCAGGGCATAACTGTGAGCTTTACCCTGCCGCATATTTTAGAGGTAACTCAAGACGAAAACAATAAAAACCGAGGCGTCTTGGTGCGGCTTGATATAGACGGCTCGGATGCGATATTTTTTCTAAGTAAATAAAGGATAAAAGATGTATGTAGCGCCTAGTATTTTATCGGCGGATTTTGGAAATTTAAGAGCCGAGATCGAGGCTATCTGCGAAGCCGGAGCCGATCTTGTACACGTTGACGTGATGGATGGGCATTTCGTGCCGAATTTAACCATCGGCCCCGTCGTAGTAAACGCCGTAGCAAAGGCCGCTACAAAGCCGTTAGATATACACCTGATGGTGCAAAACAACACCTTTTTTGCCGATCTTTTTTTGCCTCTAAAACCTAAATTTTTAAGCTTTCACATCGAGGAAGAAAAACATCCGCTACGCCTCATAGATCACATCCGTAGCCACGGCACGGGGCCTGCCATTGTACTAAACCCGCATACTCCGATCTGGGCGATCGAGCACATCGTAAATGAAGTCGATATGGTTCTGCTAATGAGCGTAAATCCCGGCTTTGGCGGGCAAAAATTTATACCTTCGGTGCTCGAAAAAGCCCGTAGCTTACGCGAAATGATCGAGCGCAAAAACGCCAAATGCATGATCGAAGTCGACGGCGGCGTGACGGGACTAAACGTCGCGCAGCTCGATGAAGCAGGCGTGGATATCGTCGTGGCGGGCAGTTATATATTTTCGTCAAATTCCTACGAGCACTCTATCCGCTCGCTAAAGCTCGAGTTTTGAACCAAGATTTTGAAAATTTAATTGCCGTCATCGCCAAGCGAAACATACCCTACGCGGACTTTGTCGCTGCAACTAAGCAAATGGACGAATACGCCGAGCTTTTTGATGTTCGCGACGTGCAGATGTGGCGCGCGCTGGGGCTTGACATAACCCGCACCGCAAAAAACCAAATCGAGCTAAAAACGCGGCGCAATGAGATAAAAGATCAAATTTTTTGCGTTGTAGATATAGAAACTAGCGGCGGCATAAATAGCGGCCAGATCATCGAAATCGGCGCGCTAAAGCTACAAAACGGCGAAAAAATCGGCAAATTTGAAACCTTCGTGCACGCACCCTACGTCCCGGAAAATATCAGCGAACTAACCGGCATCACCGCAGAACACCTAAAAAACGCGCCAAGCCTTGCCTTCGTCATGGAGCAGTTTAAGGTTTTTCTAGGTCAGAGCGTTTTTGTGGCGCACAACGCTCGCTTTGACTACGGCTTTATCAGCGCGACGCTAGAGGCGCTAGGATACGGAGAGCTGCTAAACCGCAGACTCTGCACGATCGACCTAGCCCGCCGCACTATCGCCTCGCCAAAGTACGGCCTAGGCACGCTAAAGGAGATTTTGGGTATAAATAACGCCCACCACAGAGCCCTTAACGACGCTATAGCGGCGGCTGAAATTTTTAAATATTCACTGCAAAAGCTTCCTAGCGAGGTAAAAACGGTCGAGGATCTAATAGAATTTAGTAAATCGGCTAAAACGATAAATCGACTAAAACCCCAAACTCCAAGCTTGCCGCATCTCATGGACGATAATCCGTAAAACCGCAAAAACGCGAAATTTTGCGCGTAAAGCCTCGGCTTAAAAACTCGGTTTTGGTACGTTTTTACGTTAAAGTCCATTAAATTTGATAATAACCGACAAAACGGCTTTAAATTTAATCGCGACAAAAATGTCCATAAGGTAAAATTTTATGCCGGCAAAAACTCGAAAAATTAGCGTTTTTTTAAACGATATTTTGTGCCGATTAGATAAATCCCACAAGCTGCAAGCAAGGCGAAATTAGCCGCTCTAGCAATAAATCTCCGTCCAAACGAAACCGCATACTTGCAGGCGCTTGATGTAATGCCTAATTTTTAAACTACGTATAAAATCAGGCGGTAAAATTTGATTAAATTTAGCAAGCCTTTTTGCCCAAATTTTAATAGAGCAAGAAATTTTTGCTAGGTAGGAGGCCTAAAGCAGATAAATCCGAATTTATATAGCAAAAATTACCGACCAAAATCATTCTTGTAAATTTTATCGCACAAAAATGACTCGCTTCTAAACGCCCTTGTCGTCTATTAAAATTAAAACAAACTCGCTAAATTTATAAAAATTTACGTTTATCAAACCAAACGACGGCCGGTACTGTTTTTAAATTTAGCCAAGTCTATCGGCGCGATGAGCTTATCTTTGACGTACCGCAAGCCTAAAAACGATTTTTCTCACAAATAGAAAAGACAAAAAACGACTAGTCGCCGCACCAAAAATACGGCAAAACGCACATAAAAGGAGTACAAAATGAAAAGATCATAAAATGTTATAAATTTAGGATAAAAAGCAAAATTTAATTTTTAAATTTTAAGATCAAGCTAAAAATGAGCTAGATTATAAAAATACAGACCAGGGTAAATTTATTTATTCGCCGACCCGCTCGCCGTTTATGCGTACTATCCTAGCGGGGATGCCTACGACCGTAGCGTTATCCGGCACGTTTTTTAGTACGACGGAGTTTGCGCCGATTTTGGCGTTTTCGCCGATTAGGATATTTCCCAGCACTTTTGCGCCGGCTGCTATCGTGACGCCGTTTTTTACGGTCGGATGACGCTTGCAGCGTTCCTTACCCGTGCCGCCTAACGTCACTTGATGATATATCAGCACGTCATCGCCAACCTCTGCAGTCTCGCCGATAACTACGCCTATGCCGTGATCGATAAAAAGCCGCCTGCCGATCTTGGCTCCCGGATGTATCTCGATGCCCGTTAAAAATCGCGAAATTTGCGAAACGAAACGCGCTAAAAAACGTAAATTTTTAACATACAAAAAGTGCGCTACTCTATGAAAAACGACGGCGTGGATGCCCGGAGTGTTTATGAGAATGGCCCCGTAGCAGCACGAAGCCACCGAGGGGTCTTTCTCGCGTACGGTCGCGACTAGCTCGTTTAGCTCAGCGATAAAGCCCAACTCACGCCTCGTAAAGCGCGGTACTAAGGTATCTCTCGCCGTTATCGGGAGCTACGAAAAGTACCTTTTTGCCCTTGCCTAGTCTCTTTGCGACCTTTATCGCCGCAGCCAAAGCCGCACCGCCTGAGATACCTAGCAAGATACCCTCTTCTTTTGCCAGCTTCCTAGC
>CAUPYN010000204.1:0-3825 GCA_963515575.1 uncultured Campylobacter sp. | reverse complement strand
TTTATCTTTTTATAAACTGCTCCGAGGTCGAGCCTGATAGCATGAAATTTTGCAAAGAGTTACTAGAAAAAGCTAAAGTCGCCGTGGTGCCGGTCGTTGGCTTTGGTATGGATGGATACTTTAGGCTTTCTTTTGCGACCGATCCAGATAGTATCAAAAAAGGCATCGAGCGTATCGGCGAATTCGTAAAAAGCTATAAAAAATAGCGTAAATTCGGCTCAAATCTGGTAGATATCAAAAATCAAATTTGAGCCACTTTTGTATAACCATTATTTCCAAATATAGATATTTGTACAGTTGTAAAATACTTTTTTATTAGACTAATTATATAAAGTTCGTAAGTAATTTCCATTATATCAGCTGGCACATGCATCTCCATGATTCTACTTTTATCTATGGGCATATATTCTAGAATATTGTATTTTTCCAGCAATTGCCTAATATTGCACCCATCTACAATATTATCATTACAACAATATATGAGTAATAATTGCAATATATCCGCGTCTAAGCAAGCTCTTAAAATGTTACTATACTTTTTATATTCAAAACCCTGTTCTTTGCTAGTGATTTGATTTTTATTGTAGTCGTCTATAAATTTTAATACTTCATATACAAGAATTGCAATCCTGAAAAAATTTGCAACGCACTTTAATTCAGGATTATCATAGTCGCCATGATTTTCTAAAAATCTATCATTATTAGACTTGAAATCTTTTATGTCCAAATTTAAGGTCTCCAATAAAGAAAAAAACGTATTTTCAAATCTTTGCTGTTCAAAAATTTGAGCTGATTTCTCTTGTGCTTCGGCGCTTTTTGCCAGCTCTTCTCTCGTTAGTTTTAATTCCTCTCTTGAATTTTTTAATTCTTCGGATTGAAAAACTATAGTAATCAAAAGGGCTATAAAGGATAAAAGAGCAAATAGTGGGTTTAAGAAACCTCCCAAGAAATCTCCAACCTGACCCAAGAATTCGCTATTGATATCGTCTTTTAAAATATAGGTTGCCAATGTACCTATGTAAAAAACTATTCCAAGAATACCAAAAATAATAAGATATTTTTTCATCTAATTCTTTTTAAAAAATCTCGCGATCTTGGCTTGTAGTTTGAAAAAATCTGCTAGCTCCATTATTGGATATGCGCCCGCGTATTTTTTACCGCCCGCGATATCTTTTGACACGCCGCCGCGCGCCGCTATCTGGGCAAAGTCACCGACTTTTAAATGTCCCGCAGAGCCGCTTTGTCCGCCCATTACGACGTTACGTCCAAGCTTGGTTGACCCTGCGAGTCCTACCTGCGAGACCAGTATCGAGCCGTAGCCTATCTCGCAGTTGTGGCCGACTTGCACGAGATTGTCGATCTTTACATGTGCTTTTACGATCGTGCTTTCAAACACGCCGCGGTCTATCGTCGTGCATGCGCCGATCTCGACGAAGTCCTCTAAAACGACGTTACCGTTATGGTAAATTTTCACGTGTTCGCCCGTTTTCGTGTGCGCGTAGCCAAAGCCATCGCTACCGACGACGGCGTTTGCGTTGATGCGGCAGCCGTTGCCGATAACGGTGTCGTTATAGATGACGACGTTTGGGTGGATGACGCAGTTTGCGCCGATTTTTACGTTGTCGCCGACGTACGCGCCAGCCATCACGAGCGTGTTATCGCCGATTATGGCGCCAGAGCCTACGTAGACGTTTGGCATTATCTTTGCGCTTGGCGAAATTTGAGCAGGTTTTGGCTTGGAGGCTAGAAGCTCTTTTGCAAAATACTCGCTCAAAATAGCAAAAGCAAGGTGCGGGTTTTCTACCACTACCGCCCGACCTTGCGCGCCGACGAGCTCTTTTAAATTTGACGCGACTAAAATCGCACCCGCCTTTGAGCCCTCGATAAATTTAGCATTTTTCTCGCTATCGCAGTAGCTAAGCTCGCTGGCTCCAGCGTTTGAGAGCGAATTTAGAGCCGTGATCTCTAGCTCCTCGCCGCTAAACTCAAGCCCCAAAATTTTATAAATTTCGCTTAGTTTCATTATAGATCCATTAGCACGGAACCGCCGCGAACGACGTCCGTGGGATTAAATTTTTTAATAGCTTTGAGGAAATTTTCTATCCTGCTCGCGTCGTCGCTAACCATGACGACGATGTAGTTTTCGTTGGTGTTGGCTACGATGCCGTTGTAGGCCTTTAGTATCGCGTCCAGCCCGCCGAAATTTTCGCTTAGCGGGATTTTTACCAGCGCCATCTCTTTTTCGACGAATTCACCGCTCTCGATTACTTTGTAGGTCGGTATTAGCTTGTGTAGTTGCTTTACGATCTGCTCTAGCACGCGCTCGTCGCCGCTAGTGACGATGCTGATACGAGAAAGCTCGGTGCCGGGGATCGGTGCTACCGTGAGCGTGTCAATGTTGTATCCGCGCCCTGCAAAAAGCCCGGAAATGCGCGATAAAACGCCGTGCTCGTTTAGCACGATGACTGAAATCACTCTTCTTATGCTCATTTTTATTCCTTGCTTTTTAAGATCATATTGTATATCGCAGCGCCCGCAGGAACCATCGGCAGTACGTCCTCAAATCTATCCACGCGTACGTCTAGCACCGCCGTTTTACCGCAGGCTATCGCCTCTTTTAGCGCTGAGCGAAACTCGTCCTTCGTGCGGCACACGAAGCCCGCTCCGCCAAAGCCCTCTGCGATCTTTGCAAAATCAGGCTGCAGGCTAAGGTCGGTCGAGGAGTAGCGCTCGCCGTAGAAAAAGGTCTGCCACTGGCGCACCATGCCTAGGAAATTGTTATTTAAGATGATGTTGATGACGGGCTTATCTATCTCGGTGGCGGTCATCAGCTCTTGGATGTTCATTAGGATCGAGCCGTCGCCGGTGAAATTTACGACGATATCTTCAGGCTTTGCTATCTTTGCTCCGACGGCTGCAGGCAGGCCGTAACCCATAGTCCCCTGGCCTCCGCTAGTTATCAGCTGGCGCGGCCTGTCAAACGGATAAAACTGCGCGACCCACATCTGGTGCTGGCCGACGTCGGTGGCGATCACTGCGTCTTTGCTAGATTCTTTTAAAATTTTAGCCGTTTCGCGCACGACCCATTGCGGCTTTATGATCTCGTCGCTATCTTTGTAGTCTAGCGGATTTAGCGCGTCGTACCTGGCCAATATCTCGCGCCACGAGGTCAAATTTTGCTCGTTTACGGTTACTTTTTCCACCATCTCTTCTAGGACGCAGTTTAGATCGCCTACGATCGGGAAGTGCGCGTTTACGATCTTTGAGATCGAGCTAGGGTCGATATCGACGTGGATGATTTTGGCGTGTTTGGCAAATTCGCTGAGCTTGCCCGTCACGCGGTCGTCAAACCGCACGCCAAGCGCGATGATGAGATCGGTCTCGCTCATCGCCATATTTGCCGCGTAGCTACCGTGCATGCCGACCATCGAGAGTAGATTTTTGTCCTCGTGCGCTAGTACGCCAAGCCCCATCAGCGTTTCGACCGCCGGGATACCCGTCTTTTCGCTAAATTTGCGCACTAGCTCGCTAGCGTTCGCCGCTACGACTCCGCCTCCTAGATAGAGCAGCGGGCGTTTGGCCTCGGCGATCACCTCAAGCGCCTTTTTGATCTGCTTTGCATTGCCTTTGTAGGTCGGTTTGTACGTCGGCATCTTAATCTCGGTCGGGTAATCAAAATCCCCCACGGCCGCGGTTATATCCTTTGGGATATCGACGTGAACGGGTCCCGGGCGTCCCGAGCGAGCGATATAAAAGGCCTCTTTTAGGATGCGCGGTAGCTCCTCGATACTGCGCACGAGGTAGTTGTGCTTCACGCACGGGCGG
>CAUPYN010000203.1:0-3832 GCA_963515575.1 uncultured Campylobacter sp. | reverse complement strand
ACAAACGAGAGTCGCGCGCTTGACGTGCTAGCTAGCGCAGGTCTTATCAAGCTAAACGACAACCCTCTAAAAACACCGCTTGATATCACGGAAAACCCAAAAAAGCTAAAATTCGAAGAGATCGAGACCGCTCAAGTTCCTCGTACGCTAGATGACGTCGCCATCGCCGTTATCAACACGAACTACGCTCTAAATGCCAACCTAAACCCGACCAAAGACGCGCTCGTGCTTGAGAGTAAAGATAGTCCGTACACCAACTACGTCGTGGTCAAAGTCGGCAACGAAAATAGCCCGAAAATCAAAGCTCTAGACAAAGCCGTTACGAGCCCGGAGGTAAAGAAATTTATCGAGGAAAAATATAAAGGCGCGATAATCCCGACGTTTTAATCAAATTTAGCCCCGCCCGCTCAAATTTAGCGGCGCGGGCAAATTTAACGAAACGACGAATCCAAATTTAGTTTAGAGACCGCTCTTAAAACAAAACGGCGTAAAAGCTTTTACCTTTTTAGCGCCGTTTTTTATCAAAAAAAGGAATAATAATGAAATTTTCAAAAATACTTCTTGGCGCGCTTTTAGCTAGCGGCCTGTATGCTAACGACAAAATCATCACCGTAGGCGCATCTCCCATACCTCACGCCGAGATTTTAGAAGAGGTCGTAAAGCCGATCCTAGAAAAAGAAGGCTACAAGCTCGACGTCAAAATCTTTAACGACTACGTGATCCCAAACCTCGCCGTCGAAAACGGCGAACTTGATGCCAACTACTTCCAAGGTCTGCCGTATATGAAGTCATTTAACAAAGACAAAGGCACTCACATCGTGCCGACCGTGGGCGTACACGTCGAGCCTATGGGCGCGTACTCTAAAAAGATAAAAAGCCTAGACGAGCTAAAAGATGGCGATATCATCGCTATATCAAACAACGCCGCAGACTCGACGCGCTCGATAAATTTGCTCGAAAAAGCCGGCATCGTAAAGGCTAAAGAGGGCGAATACAAATCACCGCTAGATATCATAGAAAATCCGAAAAATCTCAAATTTAAGGAGATGGAGTCCGCACAGACGCCCCGCTCTCTCGATGACGTCGCGCTAGCCTTTATCAACGTAAACTACGCCCTAGACGTCGGCCTCAAACCGACCAAAGACGCGCTGATCCTCGAGGATAAAGATAGTCCGTACACCAACTACGTAGCGACCAAGGCTGGCAACGAAAACAACCCGAAAATCAAGGCTCTAGATAAAGCGATATTAACTCCCGAGGTTAAAGACTTTATCATAAAGCGCTACCAAGGCGCGGTGATACCGAGCTTCTGATCGCGTCAAATTTGACTGATTTGCCATCGTAAAATTTAGCCTTAAAAAATCGCAACAGGCGTTTTTTGCTTAAATTTTACGGCTCAAATTTGACGAAAAAATCAACAAGTCGAGAAAAATCTCCAAAAGCAAAACGACGTAAAAGCTTTTACCTTTTTAGCGCCGTTTTAAAAAATAAAAAAGGAAAATACAATGAAAGTTTTTAAAATTTTAGCAAGTTTGGCGCTAGCCTTTAACCTCTACGCAGCAGATAAAGATCACACTATCGTAGTAGCTGTCTCGCCCGTGCCTCACGCAGAGATCATGGAGTTTATCAAACCCGCTCTAGCAAAAGATGGCTACGATCTAGTCATCAAGGAGATAAACGACTACTCGATCCCGAATTTAGCGACGCAAGACGGCGATTTGGACGCAAATTTCTTTCAGCACTGGCCGTATCTAAAAAACCACAATGAAACCAAAGGCACGACACTGATAACGGCCGCGGCGATACATCTCGAGCCGCTGGGCTTTTACTCTAAAAAGATAAAAAACCTAAGCGAGCTAAAAGACGGCGCTAAAGTCGCGATCGCCTACGATCCGACTAACGGCAACCGCGCTCTAAACATCCTGCAAAAAGCCGGCCTCATAGAGCTAGATAAGAGCGCAGAACTCGCCACGCCAAAAGACATCGTGAAAAATCCAAAGCGCCTAAATTTCGTTGAGCTTGAGGGCGCGCAGATACCTCGCACGCTAGATGAAGTCGATCTTGCCGCTATAAGCACGAATTTCGTCCTTGACATCGGCATGAATCCTAAAAAAGACTCGCTAGCCATCGAAGGTACCGAAAGCCCGTACGCCAACATCATCGCTGTCAAAGCAGGCAACGAAAACAGCCCGAAAATCAAGGCTCTCGTTAAGGCCGCAACCAGCCCAGAGACGAGGGAGTTTATCCTAAAAAGATACGACGGAGCGATACTGCCCGTGTTTTGATATAGCCGGCTTCAAGGCCGGCTTTTATACGATTAATCATGCACAATATCTCTTAAACTCTAAAAGTGAATTTATTTTTCTTATTCATAATTCACGCGTATAGCAGGCTTTTTAAAAACTTAAGCAAAATATCCATACCCTACTAGATACTAAAATACCATCCAAAACTGCAATAGTTTTAAATTTTCCGTCACACTTTTCTCTAAATAGAATGTAAAATATAGTTGCGTGCAAAATTAGCATTATTTTAGAATTAAGCTAAACGCAAATACTTGTAATATAGGAAATTTTATTGTTTTTAGAGATATAGTGGTGCGCTCGAAGGAATTCATATTATTAAGATAATACCATTAGATACAGGTTATTTTATATTTTTAGATTTTAAAATATCCGTAAAAATATCCGTTTACTTTTTTTTGTCTTGTAGTTTTTATAAATTTTAGGAAAATCCATGTTACCTTTTTAAGCAAAAAGGACACTAAATGAATATATCTCCTGAGCTATATCTAAAATTTGCTAAAGACGTCGAACCTGAAATTTTTGAAAATAAGACGCCTAAATTTCACCTCGAAATTATCCGCTTTATTGACGGCGATGGACAATACAAGGCCGTGGCGGTTTTTCGCGGCGCTGGCAAAACTACCCTACTAAATAAAATTTACGTATTAAGCCGCCTATATTTCGCCGCCGAGCCTTTTATCATGATCGTTTCGGCCAACGAAGACAAGGCTACGGCATTTTTAGAAGCTATCAAAGGCAGCATCGACAAAGCAGCCGCCAAAGGCTACGCCTTAGCCCGCGGCAAGGCTTGGAATAAAGGGTTTATCGAGGTTGTTATTAATCAAGGTATTAAGGATGAAGGCGGCAAAAGTATAGAGAAAAAATGCTACGTCGTCTCTCTCTCGGCCGGACAAGATCCTCGCGGTATGAATATCGACAACATGCGCCCAACGTTGCTGATTATAGACGACCTGGAGAGCAAGGTCGGCAGATACCCCATCGATTCAAACGCCAACCGCCAAAAGCTGCGTAGCTGGTTTTATGCCGACCTGCTCCCTACTCTGCATCCTACGCGCGGCAAGGCCGTGATACTAGGCACGATACTGCACGAGGACAGCATCCTGAATAACATCGTAAACAACACCGAGGCAATGGACGCCAAACAAGACTGGGTTTACATAAAAATCCCAATCATCAGAAACGGTGCCAGCTCATGGCCGTCTCGCTTTTCGATAGATAAAATCAAAAAAATACAAAGCACCCTAGTCTCAAAAGGGCTAGCTAACGAATTTTATCAAGAGTATATGTGCGCCGCAATAGATCCGCAAAAGGCCATCTTTAAGCGCGAATATTTCAGGTACTTTAAGGGAGTGGAGTATAGGGCGGACGAACCTTTTACGACCGTGACAGTAACCGACGGGGTAAACAAACAAGAGCTAAAAATCAGACGAGCAAATAAAATAGAGCTGGATGGCGGAGAGAAAATTTGGCTAAAAGAGTGCCAAATTTATACCGTGGCCGACATATCAAGCGGGAAAGGTAGGGAC
>CAUPYN010000202.1:0-3882 GCA_963515575.1 uncultured Campylobacter sp. | reverse complement strand
CTGTTTTGAGACTTTTCGTCGCCCTTAAATTTACGCCCACTACTCGTCCTTACGACGATACTCGCGATCTCTTCTTCTTTGAGCGCTTTTATCTGCGCCTTTTGCTCAGCCTCTGCTGCCGCCCTCATGCCATCGCTTGGCTCCCATTTGCCGTTTTTAAAGGCGTAGCCGTATGGGCTTTGCCCATTTGGGATATCTACTTTGTCCGCTTCGACGTTTTTGTACGCGCCGTGTTTTTCGGTGCCGCTGCCTATGATTACTCCGTCTTCGTCCAAAAAATAATACATGTTTTACCTTTTATTTTTACTCCGCGGACGAGCCAAGCCCGTCCTTACGGGCAAAGAGCTACGCCCTTTGTAAACCCCTAAAGCCATACCTCGCGGCGGGGACCCGTTTGTTTTTACTCCGTAGGGAAGCATAGCAAGCAAACAAGCTACCTATCTACTACGTCTTGCTGATTTAGATATAACATCACCGCCGCACTGTTTGGCCCCATCATAAATTTATCGTTTACCGCGCCGCGGCTTGATCTTCCTAGAAGCGCCACGTGCGACTGCGACAGATCAGCTACATTGTAAAGCACGATGCAGGCGTTTGTTTTTGAGTTAAAATTTGCTTGAATTATTTTGTTGGCCGCCGAGTTGTTCTCAAACCGCTCTATTTTTATGATCGTGTTGGTTTGCTTAAACTGATCAAACGCGACGTCACCGCTAAAATATATCTTACCGCCGATGATTTGAAACGGCGTATACGTTCCGCTCGAGTTTGCGATACGAAAATTATCCGCCATGATTTCAAATTTGCTTTGTTGATTCGTCCCGTCGCTAAACTGCCAGCCCGTGATTCTGCCGCGATTATCCGTGATTAGGGATTTGACTTTGGCTAGATACTCTTTTGCCGCCGTTGCGATAGCCGCGGCATTCGTGACCTTCACGAGCTCGGTTTCGGCTCTGGAGACGAGATTAGTCATATCAGCCGTCATAGACCTGATTTTGCCGTCCAAGCCTCTTTCTACCCTAGTCTCGACGTTTTTTGTGATTTGGGTTGTAAGCTCCTCCGGCAAACTCGCCTTAAGCTGATCGAACTTTTGAGCTATCGCGCTATTTTCGCTTGCATAGGCTTGCTTGAGCTGATCTATGCTAGCGTTGATTTCGCCAAATTTCGCATTGACTTGCCGTATCGCCTGTGCCAAAGCTTCGTTATCGGTAGTTACGGCGACGTCTTTATTTTTGACCATCGCCGAAATTTGGCCGTTGATCGCCTTTACTTCGGTTTTTAGTTCTTCAAGGGCCTTGATCGTGCCGCGCAGCTTGTCGCGCAAATTTTGATTATCGAAGGTTCTCTCTTTGGCTAGATAGTCTTCTATGATACGTTCAAGCTCGCTGATGTGGTCAAACGGGTTAAAAGGCACGGGCGCGTTTGTGCTGCCGCCATCATTACCCTCGCCGCTCCCGGCGCCCGCTTCCGGATTAAACCCAAGAGGCCTAACCTCGAGATAATCGGGCGTTATATAAGCTATAGTTTGATTTTCCGCCATATTTACTCCTTAATTACCATGCAGCCTGCACGAGTTTTGCCTTGCCGCGCATGACGCAAATCGCGTCGTTTCCTAGCGGCGGGCGTAGCCATACCGCATACGCATGCCACGCTCCGCCGTAGCCGAAACTATCGCTGATGTCGTTTTTAAAAAATCCTTCTTGCGCACTGTCCCAAGCGCTAGCTTCGGCAAACATCACGACGTGGTTTTGTTTTACCATACCGATATTTTTTAGCTCCAGTTTTGCGCCGCTTTTGATGTTTTCAAACACCAGATCTACGATGCGAAATTTGGCGTCAAAAACCAGCGGTTTGTTGAAACGATCAAAATACGCGATATCTAGCCCAAACGCGCTACCGACGACAAAGGTCTTTTCATAGTATGCATTCATCTTTACTCCGCGGACGAGCAAAGCCCGTCCTTGCGGGCAAGGCTTGGCGCCCTGCACCCGCACTGAAGCCCTGCCTTACGGCGGGGACCCTTTTACTCCTCGTCGGGGCTTGCCCCGGACTTTCGCCCCCCGGCGCGTCATACCGCCAAGGCTCTGTTTCTCCACCCGTTGGCATAAATCTTTAGCTTCGGATTTTTTTGCATCAAGCGGTTGTAGTATTCAAGCTCGGCTCGGTCGAATTCTTTGTCAAATCTCGCCTCGTCAAAGCGGTTTATCGCCGCTAGCGTCTGGTCGCCGAAGACGCCGTCGGCATCTACGCCTACTACCGTCTGCGCCGCGCGCACGGCGGGTTTGACACCAACGTTCACGGCGAAGACGAACATTTCATTCGCCTTGAGTTGGCTTGCGACTTCGTCAAGGCGCATACGATCCCAATAAGCTTCTTTGTAAAACTGGCGCACTTGCGCACGCAAATTCTCGCTAGCGTATAGCGCGCGCGATATTTTCTCGATGTCGCTGCCGTGAGCTAGCGCGCCTAGTATCTCGTCCCAGCCTTCCCAGTGTGGATGAGCGTTTTGGTAGATACCCATAAACGTCCAGCCGCTCTCGGTTGGGTTTTTATCAAGCGCATCGCCCGGCTTAGAAAACTCAAGCCTCATCAAAATTGTAAAAGCTTCGTTAAAATTTGCCATTTTCTATCCTTTATTTTTACTTTGCGGCGGGAGTAATTCCGCCTTGCGCTGCTTGCAATATCTCGCTATCGGTCATCGCCGAGCTCCTCATGTCTAAAACTTCCGCCGTAGTCGTCATACCCTCTACCGTAGCCGCCGTCGCCCATCCCATCTATCTTTTTATCCGCGGCTTTGTTTATTTTTCGCCTTGCCCATTCAGCGCCCATAAAGGCGATAATACCGCCAAGAGCCAGCGCCCCCTCAACCTCGTGTATAAGGAATTTTGAGATAGCAAACGTAGTCCAGCATAAAAACATCGCCGTGATAGTAGCTACGGCAAAAGCCCTTTTCGTGCGGTGTTTTCTGGGCTTGCCGTCATCGTCTAGTAGCCCCAAGACGCCGCCGATCGCGCCCACTACCAATACCCAAAGCAGGTATAGGTATTCTTGAAAATTCATCTTATCGCCGCCCCGAAAATCAAGGCGAGCAGGACCGACAAAGTTATTTCCAGCGCTCTTTTTTTGCTGATTTTAAAGCCCATAATCTTTCTAATTACCATTTCGCTCATTTCGCACCTCTTACGCATTGTTTTAGCAGGTCCTCGCAGGTTTTAAAATACTCGGCGATTTTTCTTTGATTGTCCGGATCGCTTCTGTCGCGCTCAGGTTTTTGTGGCATCTCGTCGATGCAAGGCACGGCGATATACACGTCTTGATATTTTGTCTGAGTGATCACCTGCGGCCCTTTGCCAGCGCAGCCAAAAAACGATAGAACGACGCAAAAAAGCCCGATCTTAGCGCGCAAGCTCATCAAATATCCTTTCGCATCGCTCCAGCTTCTCCTCGCAGTTTTGCGTAGCAAGCGGCTTTATGCTCTCAAATTTGCTTCTTGCTTTTTCTTGCGTCTTTTTTACGTCGGGCTTTTTTACTTCAAGGTCTTTAAATTTTGCATTCTGCAGGTCTATTTTTGCATTGCACTCGCTTAAATTTGCAGCCGAGATTTGCAGGTTTGCTTCTTTTATAGCAAGCTCTGTTTGCGCCCGGGCAAGCCCTGCTTTTGCTTCTTTTATGTCGCCTTTTAGTTTCCAAATTTCAACCCCAAGCCCCAGCATTACGCCTGCAAGAGCGCCGATTACGATTAGCCAAAGCTTGTTTGCGATTAGAAAATTCATCACGCCCCCTTTAGCATTTTTACGGCAAGCACGGCGGCTAAGATTATCGCCGCAATGATTGCAAATTTAACCGCCGAGCTCATTGTTTTATCCTTTTTACGGGATTTATCGC
>CAUPYN010000201.1:0-3937 GCA_963515575.1 uncultured Campylobacter sp. | reverse complement strand
ATTTCTTTCTATCCTCGGCGACGTCGATCGTGCGCGCGCTGGTGCCGATGATTTTTGCGCCGGCTATGCTTAGGCGTTTAGCGAATTTTAGCGGCGTTTGGCCGCCGAAATGCACGATCACGCCGTCGGGGTTCTCGTGCTCGATCACGGCTCTAACGTGCTCGAAATCGATCGGCTCAAAGTACAAAATATCGCTCGTGTCGTAGTCGGTACTGACGGTTTCTGGGTTGCAGTTGTACATTATGGTTTTTACGCCCATGTCGCGCAGCGCGTAGCTGGCGTGCACGCAGCAGTAGTCAAACTCTATGCCCTGGCCTATGCGGTTTGGTCCGCCGCCGATGATCATCACTTTTTTCTCTTTTTGCGCCGAATTTGTGTTTAAACTTGACTCGGCAAAATTTGACGAAAGATGCGGTAGCTTCGTGATATTCGTCGTCGAGTAAAGATACGGCGTGAGCGCCTTAAACTCGCCCGCGCAAGTATCTACCTCGTTGTATTCGAGGTTTATGCCCATTTTCTCGCGCGCGAAATATATATCGTTTTGACCCAGATCGAGGTTGTCTTTTAAATTTATGAGATGCGCGATCATCTTATCCGAAAAGCCCATCGTTTTAGCTTCGCGAAGTAGCGGCTCGTCGTTTAGGATGTCCATGTCGATACGCTCTTCAAATTTAACTATCTGCCAAATTTGATCCAAAAACCACGGATCGATCTTGCTCATCTCGTGCACTTCAGCAACACTTAGCCCGTCGCGAAACGCCTGCGCGACGTATAAAATGCGGCTTTCGTTAGCGTTTCTAAGCCCGTAAATTAGCGCGTTTTTCTCCAAATTTACAAAGTTAAATCCGTAATAGTCCTTTTCCATCGAGCAAAGCGCCTTTTGGATGCTTTCCTTAAACGTCCTGCCGATCGCCATTACTTCGCCCACGCTCTTCATCGCAGTGCCTAGATACGGGTTCGCGCCCGGGAATTTCTCAAACGTAAAGCGCGGGATCTTGGTCACGATGTAGTCGATGACGGGCTCAAAGCTAGCAGGCGTGCCCGTGATGTCGTTTTTGATCTCATCCAGGCTAAAGCCAACCGCTAGCAGCGTCGCGACCTTGGCGATCGGGTAGCCAGTGGCCTTGCTTGCTAGCGCCGAGCTGCGGCTCACGCGCGGGTTCATCTCGATCACGATCATGCGGCCGGTTTTTGGATTTATAGCAAACTGCACGTTGCTACCGCCCGTATCCACGCCGATCTCGCGTAAAATTTTAAAGCTAGCATCGCGCATAGCCTGATACTCTTTATCAGTTAGCGTAAGAGCCGGCGCAACCGTGATGCTGTCGCCCGTATGCACGCCCATCGGATCAAGGTTTTCGATAGAGCAGACGATGATACAGTTGTCGTTGCGGTCACGGATGACCTCCATCTCGTACTCTTTCCAGCCTAGCAAGCTCTCCTCGACCAAAATTTCATGTATCGGGCTGGCATCTAGGCCCGTTTGGGCTAGTTCTTTAAATTCGTCGATATTATACGCCACGCCACTGCCTGCGCCGCCTAGGGTATAGCTAGCGCGGATGATGAGCGGAAAGCCGATGTTTGCGGCTGCGGCTAGCGCCTCGTCCATGTCGTAGGCGTACTGGCTTTGCGGCAGATCCATGCCGATCTTTTGCATCGCCTTTTTAAACTCCTGCCTATCCTCGCCTTTTTTGATCGCTTGCGGGTTGGCGCCTAGAAATTTGACGCCGCCTAGCATGTCCGCCTCATATAGCTGCATAGCGACGTTTAGCGCGACCTGACCGCCCATCGTAGGCAGTATAGCGTCGACCTTTTCTTTATCTATGATACGCTTGATACTCTCTTTGGTTATAGGCTCGACGTAGGTCGCATCGGCGAAATCCGGATCGGTCATGATGGTAGCCGGATTTGAGTTAATGAGTACGACTCGATATCCCAGCTGCTTTAGAGTCTTTGCAGCTTGCGTGCCGCTGTAGTCGAATTCGCACGCTTGCCCGATGACGATAGGGCCGCTGCCGATGAGTAAAATAGTATTGATGTCGGTTCTTTTTGGCATTATTTTTCCTTTGTTACGACGTATAGATACGAGGGGATGGTTATGCTTACGTAGGGCTTTACGGCCGCGCTTTTATATAGGCTCTCTTGGATCACGCCCGTGACCTTGCCCACTGAAATCCCGCTGAAAAATATCCCGTCAAGCCCGCTCGTGACGACCTCGTCGCCCTCTTTGGGACTCAGCCACTGGGGGATAAATTTCACCGTTATTCCGTCTTTGCTCCCGTGCGCGATGCCAGGGATTTTTTCCTCGCCGATTGATACGGCGAATATACTTTTTGGATCGTTTTGCAACAAGGCCATAGGGTTACCGTCCTTGCTCACGACGATACCCGCGCTCTTGCCTTGGTAAATTAGCCCGTAAATTTTAGACTCGTCGTAGCCGCTAAATTTATCCAGCCAGACCTTGTCGTAGTCGCTGATATTTACGTAGCTAAGAGCCCGTACGAGCTGGACTCTAGGCTCGTAGGCGGTCGAGTTTTTATCAACCAAAATTTCGTTTAGCTCCTTTGCGAAGCTTGAAAGCAAAGCCGCCGATTTTTCCAGTTCGGCGTTTTGAGCGCGAAGCTGCTTTATCTCCTCGCGCTGCCTAAAATGCTCGTTTACGCCGTCTTTTACAAATTTGACCGCGTCGTCGTAGGCGGCGACTATGCGGCTGTTTAAATTTACGACGTATCCCGAGATGAGCGCGCCCCTATCAAGCGAAAAAAATACCAGCGCGCCTATAAGAGCGACGAATAAAATTTTACTCTTCATTTACGAGTTGTTGTAAAAATTTAATCTCCTCAAGAGCCTTGCCGGTACCTCTAGCCACGGCTAACAACGGATCGTCCGCGACGAAAACGGGAAGTTTTACGATATCGCTTAAGTACTTATCAAGTCCGCGGATCAGCGCTCCGCCTCCTGTTAGCACGATGCCGTTTTCAACGATATCCCCGGCAAGATCGGGCGGCATCATCTCAAGCACGGTTTTTAGGGCGTCTGCGATCTCTTTTAGCGGTTCGCGCATAGCCTCGCGCACGTCCTCGCTCGTTAGCTCCACGCGGCTTAGTAGGCCGCTGATTTGGTCGCGACCTTTTACTACGATGCTAAGCTCCTCGGGTAGCTGAATCGCCGAGCCGACTGAGATTTTGATATCCTCGCCCGCTCGCTCGCCGATTAGGAGGTTGTATTTTTCTTTTATGTAGTTTACGATGCTCATATCGATTTTATCGCCAGCGGTGCGGATAGACTTGCTTATAACCAGGCCGCCTAGAGAGACTACACCGATCTCCGTCGTACCGCCGCCGATATCGACGACTAGGTTTCCTTGCGGTTCGCGCACCGGCAAATTTGCCCCGATAGCAGCAGCCATAGGCTCCTCGATCAAAAATACCTCTCTAGCCCCGGCGCTTAGCGCGCTCTCGCGTACGGCTTTTCGTTCGACTTGAGTTAGGCCGTAAGGCACGGAGATGATGATACGAGGGCGCAGGAAGCTCTTTCTGCGGTGAGTTTTTTCGATGAAATAGCGAATCATCTTTTCCGTCATGTCAAAATCCGCGATAACGCCGTCTCTCATCGGACGGATTGCTTCGATATCGCCGGGAGTTTTACCCACCATCTCTTTTGCTTCGTGGCCGACGGCTAAGATTTTTTGCTTGCCGTATTTTTCGCGTTGTACCGCTACGACGGAGGGCTCGTTTATGATAATACCCTTATCTTTTACCAAAACTAGCGTGTTTGCCGTGCCTAGGTCGATACCCATATCGCTTGAAAAAAATCCTATTAACTGGTCTAAAATCATCTGTATCCTTATGCGCTTATTTTATTGTTTTTTACGAAAATCGGCTTTTCTTTGCCGTTTACGACCTCTTTTGTTATCACCACGTCGTAGCCCGCAAGC
>CAUPYN010000200.1:0-3962 GCA_963515575.1 uncultured Campylobacter sp. | reverse complement strand
TGAAACGCCTTAAACGAAAGCGGAGCGGCCTGCACTAGCGCAAACTCGGCTGCCTTGCTCGCATCCGTTTCCAGCGCGCTAAATCCGCTAAAATAAAAACTAACGAACGCCCCTAAAATCAGCACCAAAAGCGGCACTACGGCATTTGAGCTTTGTAGTTTGATATTTTCTTTGGGCTCTAGAGTTTTGTCTTCGATATCGTCTATGCGGGTATTTCCCGAGTGTAGCTCGCCAGCTCTGGCTCTGCGCTCGGCCTTTAGCATACCTGCAAATTCTCGCCCCATAAATGCGGTGCAGACGATAAAAAATAGCATAAAAAGATTGTAAAATCTATAAGGCATCGTCTCGACGAATATGCCAAACGCATTTATATTTGTTACGCCGATTTGACCGTAGCCGTCTTTGATCAGCGAGATCTCAAGCCCGACCCAAGTCGAAATGACCGCTAGCCCAGCAACCGGCGCAGCCGTAGCGTCGATGATAAATGCTAGCTTTTCGCGGCTGACTTTAAATTTATCCGTTATCGGTCGCATGATCGGGCCCACGATGAGGGAGTTTGCGTAGTCGTCGAAAAAGACGAAAAGCCCCATTACCCAGGTTGAAATTTGCGCCGAGACGCCTGTTTTTGCTTTTTTGCTTAACCACAGCGCGACGGCTTTGGTTCCGCCCATTTTGGTGATGAGCGCGACTACGCCGCCGATACAAAGCACCTGAAGCACGATGCCAGCGTTCCAGCTATCTGCTAGCGAATCCACCACTCGGCGTACGATATTTATAAAACCTTTAACAAAAGCATAAAACACGTTTGAGTCCATAACGTTTATGAGAAACGTACCGCTAAAAACGCCGATAAACAGCGACAAAACGACGTCTTTGGTGATAAACGCCAAAACTATCGCCACCACGGGCGGTATGAGCGTCCAGATGCCGAAAATTTCGGCATTTTTTTTCGCTACTTCTGGATCTACGGCTAGCGCCAAGATCGGCAAAAGCGACAAAAATAAAATCTTTTTCATCAAAAACTCCTTTTTGTTTTTCGTCGGTTTAATCAAATTTTCTGTCCGCGCGCGGGCAGTCGGTATTTAAGGCGTAAATTTAGCTAAATGCGGCTTAAATTTTTGTTTTAAATTCGCTTATCGGTCAAAATTTTTAGCCCTTTATTAAAATCTTATGTTAAAAATGAAGCTTCTAGGTAAATTTTGCTTAGCACGGCGCCAAACGCCAAATTGAAATTTGCTCGCAGTTTAGATTTTTTGGTATTTATCGAGCCGCGCGTCATTTGCACGAAAGAAGGTTAAATTTAGATTTTGTTTCAAGATTTAGCCGGCTAAGGCAGCACAAATGCAACCTCGCTTCCGCCGCTCAAATTTAGGCGACAAGGCGGGTAAATTTAAGCTTAACCCAGCCGCCTATCCCGCAAATTTAACGCTAAAAGCTTACTTTTTCTCGATAAAAAGCCCGGCCCAAGTCTGCTGCGTCGCCATCGCCTCGACGACGTTGATATTGACGCGGTGAGGCATATTTAGGCAGTTTAGCACGATCTGCGCGATATCCTCGGCCGTGATGTACTCCACGCCTTCGTAAACCGCGTCGGCTTTAGCCTTATCGCCGCCGAAGCGAACCTCGCTAAACTCGGTCTTGCAGATGCCCGGAGCTATCTCGGTCACGCGGATGCCGGTGCCGCGGATATCGTTGCGCAGATTTCTACTAAACTGCTTCACAAAAGCCTTGCTAGCGCCGTAAACGTGACTGCCCGGATACGGCCATGCGCCCGCGGTTGAGCCTAGATTAAAGATATAGCCGCTCTTTCGCGCGATCATGAGCGGCAAAACGGCCTTGGTCGAGTACAAAAGGCCTTTGATGTTGGTATCTACCATCGTTTCAAAGTCCTCGATACTAGTCTCCGCCACGCCTTCGAGCCCCAGCGCCAGGCCTGCGTTATTTACGAGCACTTCGATATCGCCAAACTCCTGCGGTAAATTTGCCACGCCGTCAAAAACCGCTTTTTTATCGCGGATATCTGCGACGATGATGTGCGTATTCCCAAGCTCCTTAGCTAAGGCCTCGAGCCTTTCCTTGCGGCGAGCCAGCGCTACGATCTTGTAGCCTTCGCGGCTGAGCGCCCTAGCTATCGCCTCGCCAAAACCTGATGTAGCCCCCGTGATAAAAGCCGTTCCTTTCATATTTTCTCCTTATTCGGTAATCAAATTTGACTCAAGCCCCATCGCCCTTAGATACTGCGCGTTAATCTCTTTTTTACCGATGATCGCGTAGTCTAGGGCGTTTAGCCCGTTATCATCCACTGCCTGCACGTCCGCGCCGTTATCTACCAAAAGCTGCAATATCTCCACGTCCGCCGCCCCCGCCGCGCTCATCAGCACGCTTTTTGACGCCGCGTCAAAGTCGCAGAGCTTTACGAAGCTCGGCAGCTGGACGCTCAAATTTGAGCTATAGGCAAGCTTGGTGCTAAGGTCTATCAGCCTTTTGTTTACTAACGCTCCGTTTCCTAGTAGAAATTTGACTAAATTTATATCGTTTAGCTGCACGGCCTTAAAAAGCGGAGTGACGCCAAGCAGATTTTCGTAGTTTACGTCCGCGCCGCTAGAAACCAGAAGCTTTACGTTGTTTAAATTTTTAAGCGCGAAAAATAGCGGACTCTCAAATCCGTAGTTTAAATTTACGCCCGCGCGCAAAAACTCTCTTATCACGTCCTCGCTTTTTTCGTAAAGAAGCGCGGCATTAAAGGCGTTTTGCAGCGAGCTTTGCGAGACGGCGCTCGAATATATCGCCTCATTTATGCCGTATTTTGTAAAGGTCGGGTCGCTAACTTTTCTTGCAAACTCGTCCATATCGCCGTTTTGCAGAGTCGCGGCGGCAAATTTTAAAAACTCGTTTGCAACCTTTGAAGCGTAATAAATCGCGCTACCTTCGTCTATTTTGAAATTTGATTTGTAGTAGTTTACCAGCAGCCCCAGTACGGCGTTGTAGTCTTTGTTAAAGTCCTTAAAAACCGTAAAATTACTTAGACTTTGATGTCCCCAGTAGCGAAGCCTGGCTCTGTTTTGCGATACGAGTTTTTCGTATTCGTCGGGGCTCTCTAGCTCTTTGGCGTAAACTTCGGGCGCATAAGAGGCTTTTAGGATCTTAAATTTAAACTCGTTTAAATTTTTAGTCGCTAAATTTCCGACGCAAGCAAGGCTCTCGGCGCGGATCTTTTGAGCGGCCGAGAGTAAAATTTGAACCTCTTTTAGCCCCAAGACAGAGTCGTTGCAGTTTGGCTCAAATTCTCCAGAAAAGGTTAAATTTTGCGAGAAAAATCGTTGCTTCTCAGCCAAAGCGTCATCGCAGCTAAAATCTGCAAAAAAAAAATAAAAACACAAAAAAATAGGCAAAAAAAATCTCATCGCATGCCCTAATATCTTTTAATTTTGATAATTCTACCAAAAAATAATTTGGTAAAAATAAATTTACCGCTCATTAAAGCAAACGTCCGCAAATGCGGCTTTTAGCTTCTCGTAAAGCGGAGTAAAAGGCACGCCGTTTACGCGCACTTCGGCGATAGAGGTGATAAAGTTCGTATCTCCGCTCCAGCGCGGCACTAGGTGATAGTGCACGTGCTCTGCGATACCCGCACCTCCTGCTTTACCAAGATTCATCCCGATATTTACGCCCGCCGCGTTTAGCTCGCGTTTTAAAATTTTCACGCCCTCGCGCACGTAGGCGCTCATCTGCGACCACGTCTGCTCGTCTAGGCTTTCGATATTATCGGTATGCGCGTAAGGTATCACCATAAAGTGCCCCGGCGTATACGGGTAGAGATTCATGATGCCAAAACACCGCTTTGAGCGGAACAAAACGCCCGTCTCGGCATCTTTTTCCGGGTGATTTACGACGTTGCAAAAGACGCAACCCTGATCCTTTTTGCCGAAATATTCGCTCCTCCACGGCGCGCAAATGTGATC
>CAUPYN010000199.1:0-3965 GCA_963515575.1 uncultured Campylobacter sp. | reverse complement strand
TTTTAAATTTATCGTTTTTTGCGACGACCTTAGCTTTGAGACTGGGGACAGGAGCTATAAATTTTTAAAACCCGTGCTTGAGGGTTCGATCGAAAAAGCGCCTAAAAACGTGCTTGTCTACGCCACATCAAACCGTCGCCACCTGATCAGCGAGCTAAAAAGCGACAACGAGGGCGCAAAGGTCGGCGAGACGGAGCTGCACTATAGCGACGCGGTCGAGGAAAAGATCGCGCTTAGCGATAGATTTGGGCTTTGGCTTAGCTTTTATCAGGGCAGTTTTGCGGACTATCTAAAGATCGTGGATTTTTATTTTAAAGATTTCGTGGGCGATAGAGCCATGCTTCACGAGCTAGCTAAGCAATACGCACAGCTACGCGCGAGCCGCTCGGGACGCACCGCGAGGCAGTTTTATCTAAGCTATAAAGATAAAATTTGATGGCAAATTTAACTAGAGTGGGCTTTGTGGGTGATATCGTCGGGCGCGCGGGACGAAGCGCGGTTATACAAAATTTACCCAAATTTAAGCGCGAGTTTGAGCTTGATTTTATCGTCGCAAACGCCGAAAACGCGAGCGGTGGCTTTGGCCTAACCGCAACCAACGCGCACGAGCTGCTGGGTTGCGGTATAGATGCGATCACGGGCGGCAATCACAGCTTTGATAAAAAAGACGTAGTCGCATTGATGGACGCTCTGCCTATTATCCGTCCGTATAACCACTTCGCGGGCACGGCCGGGCGCGGAGTGATAAATTTGAGCAAAGATAGCAAGAGTCTAAGCGTGGTAAATTTGATGGGGCACTACGGTTTGCCGCATACGAATAACGCCTTTTTAGAGGCCGAGCGTGCACTGGGCGAGTGTGAGAGTGAAAACATCCTCATAGACTTTCACGCCGAGGCCACGAGCGAGAAAAACGCCTTTTTTAGGCTATTTTGCGGGCGAGTGGGGGCGATAGCCGGCACTCACACGCACGTGGGTACCGATGATCTTCAAATTTTAAACGGCACGGCCTACGTGAGCGACGTCGGGCTTAGCGGGGCGTTTGACGGCGTCATCGGCATGGATGCGGAAGCACCCGTGAAGAGCTTTTTAACGGGACTTAAGCACTCGTTTAAGGTAAATGAAAAATGCAGGCGAATCTTTCAAATGGTCGTGTTTGAATTTGACGGCGGGCGCTGCACGGATGCCTTTAAGGTCCGCGTGATAGACGGCGTTAGCGAGCCATTGGTGCAGCGGGCGGTGAAACTTTAGCGTGAAAACCAAGCGTAAATTTATGCAACTAAGCGCGTATTTTAGGCTGTTTTTGGCCTTGCTTTGCGTAGGATTTGCCGCGGGCGTGGGAGCTGCGGCACTAACCGAGGTCATACATTTTGCCGAGTTTTTGGCATTTGGTTGCGCAAAGAGAGATTTTGGCGTAGTTGTCGATCAAGCTAGCGCATATTTAGACGTTTTGCGGCAGTTTTAGCTTGCGGGGCGATTGCTGGCATAGGTTGGTACTTTTGCATAAATTTAAACCGTTTTTAAGCGCAGGCGAGATAATCGAGGGCAAAAAGCCTTCGTTTGCGTCAAATTTAGCTCATGCGTTTTTGCAGGTTTTTACCGTAGGTCTGGGTGCTCCGATCGGCAAGGAGGTTGCTCCGCGCGAGCTTGGCGCGCTGTTTGCGTCAAAAATTTGCGCCTTTTTCGCTCTTGATGCGGCTTGGTGCCGCACTCTTGCGGCTTGCGGGGCTGCAGCTGGGCTTGGCGCGGTTTATAACGTACCCTTTGCCGGAGCGATTTTCGCGCTTGAGATTTTGTTAAAAAGCTTTGATAAAAGGGCGGCTTTGGCGGCGTTTGGCATCTGCGCGGTCGCTGATTTTACGGCGAATTTTAGCGTACCCCGCGAGGCTCTTTACGTCGTTAGCGACTTTAAATCAACGCCTGCAAACCTTGCGCTAGCCGCATTTGTAGGCGTTATAGTCGGCATGACGGCTAAATTTTATCAAGCAGGCGTCGCTAGAGCCGAAGCAAACCGCATGAAAGACGGTAAAATTTTGATATTTTTACCGCTTGTTTTTACGGTTACGGCGCTTGCGGGCGCGTTTTTGCCGGAGATTTTAGGCAACGGTCAAGCTGCGGCGCAAACGGCATTTAACGAACAAATTTCAGCCTTTTATGCGCTTGGTTTGCTAGCGGTAAAGGGCGTTTGCGTACTTGCGCTTTTAAAATGCGGCGCATACGGCGGCACTCTTACTCCCAGTTTCTCGTTGGGCGCGCTTTTAGGGCTTTGTTTAGGTCTTACGGCGGCGAATTTCGCGCAGGTAAATTTAAGCGCGGCGGCTCTTTGCGGAGCGGCGGCGTTTTTGGCGATAAATTTAGACGCGCCCTTTACGGCATTTGCGCTGGCTGCGGGCTTTTGCGATATAAATCTAAGCGCCGCTACGGCCGTAATGCTAAGTATTGCTTGCGCAATGGGCGCGAGAAATCTACTCTCAAAATAAAAAGGAAAAATGATGGATAGCACGCAGCTTTTTTTGGCGCTAAAAAACGCGGGCGTAAAGGCTGACGCAGACGGCCCTCTTTGGTGGCCCGGAGCCGGGACTTTTGAAGTCGTAGTCGGCGCCGTCTTGATACAAAATACCAACTGGAAAAACGCCGACAAAGCGCTAAATAATTTAAAAAATGCAAATTTGATGAGCCTTGAGGGCATCGTAAAAACCCCCGCGGCCGAGCTTGCCTTGCTCATAAAGCCAAGCGGCTTTTACAACACCAAAGCAAAACGCCTAAAAACGCTTTGCGACGCGATTTTTAAAAAATTCGGCGATTTTGAAAATTTCAAAGAAAACGTTAGCCGCGAGTGGCTTCTAGGCGTCAAAGGTATCGGCGCGGAGACCTGCGACGCAGTGCTTTGCTACGCGTGCGGGCGCGAAGTGATGGTCGTAGATAGCTACGCTTTGCGGATTTTGAGCTTTTTGGGGTATGAGTTTGAAAGCTACGAAGAGGCGCAGGAGTGGCTGGGGGCCGTAGATAGCGAGCAGATTTGTAAAGCATACGGACGCGAGCTAGGCATGAATGAAATTTACGCTAAATTTCACGGCAAGATAGTGGAATTTTGCAAGGCGCACTTTAACGGCAAGAAGCTGGACGAAGCGGGAGAGAAAATATTAAAAAATCTCGCATAATTAAATATTTTTTATATAAATATTTTAGTTATATTTATTAAATTTAGATATTATTACGCAATTTTTAACAAGGAGTCAAAAATGGTATATGAAAATATAATCCACATCGTCGGCAAAACGCCCGTAGTTAAAATAAATAGCGTGCATGAAGATGGCATGGCTGAAATTTACGCAAAGCTCGAATTTTTTAATCCGGGCGGATCGGTAAAAGATAGAATCGCCGCAAGTATGATCCTTGGAATGCAAAAAGAGGGCACGCTAAAAAAAGGCGACGTCATCGTAGAGCCTACCAGCGGCAACACCGGTATCGGCGTAGCTATGGCGGGCGCTGCTTTAGGCTTTAAAGTAGTGCTAGTAATGCCTGAAACCATGAGTATCGAAAGACGCAAGCTGCAAGCGGCATTCGGTGCCCAGTTTGTACTAACCGAGGGCGCAAAGGGCATGAAAGGCGCGATCGAAAAGGCAAACGAACTCGTACGCGAAAAAGGCTACGTCATGCTAAGTCAGTTTGAGAATAAATTTAATCCGCAGGCTCACGAGCTAACGACTGCAAAAGAGATAATGGACGACTTTAAGGAGCTTGACGCTTTTGTTTCTGGCGTAGGTACCGGCGGCACGCTAAGCGGCGTAGCTAAGGCGCTAAAGGCAAACGGATATAACACTAAAATCATAGCCGTCGAGCCAAACGACTCTGCCGTGATCTCGGGCGAAAAACCGGGACCGCACAAGATCCAAGGCATAGGCGCGGGCTTTATCCCGGCTACTCTTGATACCTCTTATATCGACGAGATAGAGCGCGTGGAAAAC
>CAUPYN010000198.1:0-3988 GCA_963515575.1 uncultured Campylobacter sp. | reverse complement strand
CGGACTAATCAGCCTTTTTTCGTAGGCTATCATTTTTTCGACGATTATCTTTTTGCTTTCGTCCATTTTTGCTCCTTTCGCGTTTAGTTTTAGTTTATTTACCGTTTTTTAAGAGCGGCGCGAAACGGTTAAATTTGCGCTTATGCTATTTGGGCGCGACTGTTTTGCCGTTTTTATCCACGATATACCATTTGTCCTCTTTTCGAGCAGAAGCGATACCACCTTTAAAAGCGCTTGCCCTGCAGTATCTAAACGGTATCGTAACTCGTCCGTTTACGTCCAAAAAGCCGACTTTACCGTCCTTTTCAGCCTTAGCCAGCCCTTCCTCAAAAATATCTATATCGTCAAAATCTAGTGAAGCGAGTATATCGCCCGTGCTTGATATTAGCCCGTATTTTTCGCCCTTTTGCGCTATAAATACGCCATCCTCGCTCTCGTCTAAAAAATCGTATTCAAAGGGGACTGTTATGCCGTCTTTGCCCGCTATTGCGTACTTTTCGCCCTTTTGCACTACCGTAAAGCCGTTTTTGCCCGGTATGCCGACTTCGTCAAATTTAAAAGGTATCATAGCTTCGCCGTTTTTATCTATGACTCCCCATTTTTCGCCCTCCCTTGCCGCGGCTAACCCTCTACAAAAATCCCTCGTTTCGTCAAATTTACAGCAAAACGCGACCTCATCGTTTCGGTTTATAAAAAGCTCGCGTCCGTCCTTTTTAACCTTAGCCAGCCCTTAGCAAAACCACTCTGCCCCGTCGTATTTGCAGGGGATAGCAAGCGCGCCGCGACTATTTACGTAGCCCCATTTTCCGCCGATTATAGGCCTAGCCGATCCGCCTTTTTGCACGGCGGCAAAACCGCCCCAAAAATAATCGATATAGTAGCCATCGGGCCATTTCGCCTCGCCGTTTATATCAATCAGCAAAAACTCGCCGTCTTTTGAAACTTTAAATAAACCCCCGCAACCAACCAAGCTCGCGCTGCTATAACAAAACCCGCCTGGAGCTTCGCCGCGTTTATTTGCTATGCCCCATTTTTCATCTTTTGCGGCGATGATAAAATCCTGCCCGACCTCGGAAATTTCATCAAACTCAAAAGGCGCCAAAACGGCCCCGTCTTTATCTACGACGCCCCATTTTTTGCCCTTTTTTGCGCGAAATAAAGGCTCCAAGCCCGCCCCTTCGTCGCCTACGATATCGCCGTATTCGCAGGGCAGGACGATTTTTCCTTGCGCGTTTGCTGGGCCGAGCTTTCCATTTTTTTTCGAGCGTAAAAAACTCGGGCAAATACCAAACGTTATCGTAAACGCAGGGCAAAACCTCCTCGCCGCTTGAGTTTATCAATCCCCATTTTTTGCTTTTACCGCAAATCGCAGCCAGACCGTCCTTTGAAAACTCGCCGATAAAGTCGTATTCTAGCCCGTTATCTCACATTTATTTCCTTTAAATTTAGCTAGCGCAAAGCCCCTCATGCACCCAATTTTCAAACCTTTTTAGAGCTGCGGCGCGTATTTTAGCTTAAAACGCCAAACACGCCGCGGGCGCGGTTTAACGGCGATGAGCAAAGCGACGAAATCTAAGAGCTTTTGCGGCAAAGGCTAATTTTTGTTCTTGCACTACGGCTAGGATTTGATCTGGTTTGCGGTATCGGGGCGTAGGCAAAGCGCCCTAAATTTAGCCTAAAAATCCTCGCATCATATACGCGCCGGCCGCGCCCGCATCCTTGATCTCGCCTAAATTTTCAAAATTTATCCCGCCGATAGCGTAGGTTTTTATGCTTAATTTCTCGCAAATCTCCCGCAAAAAATTAAGTCCCCTGCCTCGCTCCAGCGCGTGAGACGGCGTATCAAAAATATGCCCCGCCACGATGTAATCAGCACCGAAATCCTGCGCCGCTAGAGCCTGCTCTAAAGAGTGCACCGAAACTCCGATTTTGAGATTTTGCGTCAAATTCGGCGCATAAACGCCGCTAATTTCATCTTTATCCGCACGGACGCTACCTGATTTTACCAAATTTAAATCCGCTAAATTCACGGCCCGCTTACCGCCTGACGCCGCAAATTTAGCAAACGGCAAATGTAGTTCGTGCACGCCAAGCTTGCTTGCAATGCCTGCATGTGTATGCAAAACAAGCCGCGCGCCGGAATCGCACTCGGCGATAATTTCAAGCGTTTTGCGGACCAAAATTTCATACTCGTTCCCTGGCAAATCGCTCTCTCTAAGCAAAATTTTATCCGCCTTGCCGCCCTGCGCTACCCGCCTGACGTCCGCGAGAAAATCCTCGCTCAAACGGCGGTTCGTCACCCAAACGAACTCAAATTTGTCAAATTCCATCGCCCCTACTCCAAAAGCCAAATTTTACGTCCGCAAAACCCGCAGCAAAGAGCCGCCGCCTCAAACGTAAATATGCTCGCTCATCACGGGCTGCAAATTTAGACCTCGCACGGCACCCAGTATCTCCTCGACCGAGCGCGCGTCGCTGATCTCAAACTGTTCGTCGCCTTTTTTGGCCTTATCCGAGTGCGTCCCAACGCCCGTGCTAACGCCGGCTGAAATTTTGTTCGCGGCGACTGCGATGACGCCGTCCCTAAAGCGCGCCGACTCGCGCGTGGAGATCGTGTTATTTGCGTAGGGCAAAAAAAGACGGTACGCGCAGATGACCTGAAATAGCGCCGTCTCATCGACGTCCCGCGGGCCAACATGGGCCTTGTTAATCGCGGGGCGCAGGCGCGGACAAGATAGCGCGATCTCGGCGTGCGGGTACTTTTGCTGGATGAGATGCGCGTGCAGCGCGGTGGCTAGAGCGTCCTTTCTAAAGTCGTCAAGCCCCAAAAGCGCGGCAAATCCGACGCTGCGCATACCACCCATGAGAGCGCGCTCCTGGGCGTGAAAGCGGTAGGCAAACGAGCGCTTGACGCCGCCGAGGTGAAATCTCGCATACGCCGCTGGGTCGTAAGTTTCCTGAAAAACCACGACGTAGTCCGCGCCGCAACCGTGCAAAAACGCGTATTCGTCGGCATTTAGCGGATAGATCTCGATGCCGACGTTGCTAAAAAGCCTAGACGCCTCCTTGCAAACCTCGCCGATATAGCCCAGGTCGCTTTTTTTCGCGCTTTCGCCGGTTAGGATGAGTACGTCTTTTAGCCCGCTTTTTGCGATATTTGCCAGCTCCGTCGCAGCCTCGTCCGCCTTTAGCCGCACGCGCGAGATCTTATTTTTCGAGCTAAAGCCGCAGTAGACGCAGTCGCTATCGCAAAAATTTGAGATATAAAGCGGCGTAAAAAACTGCACCGAGTTGCCAAACTGCCTGCGCGTCCTATCTCGCGCCGCCTCCGCCATCTCGCCTAAAAATGCGCCCGCAGCGGGGCTTAGAAGCGCTTTTAGACCATCTATGCTTAGATTTTCTTCGCCAAGAGCGCGTTTTACGCTAAGGGCGTCAAATTTCTCGTAGTCGTAGCCCTCGCGCGCGTCTAGCACCCTCCGCATTAGCGTTTCGTCGATACGCTGGGCGTCCGCCGCATACTCCATCACGTCTATATTTTTCAAATATTTCTCCGTTTTTTCGTCTAAATTTTAGACGTTAAATTTGATCGTTTTTAGGGCGCGAGGCGGTAAATTTTACGCACCCAAACCCGCGCCTTTTCGGCGCTAAATTTAAAAACCGCGCGAAATCGTCAAATTTAAAATTAGCAGGATTTTAACGAGGCAAATTTTATCCTCGCCCGCCTCAAATTTGACGCCGTTTTTCATACCGACAAATTTGAAGCCAAATTCACTCCAAAAATCCCGTCAGCGGACTCGACGCGCGTGCGCTTTCGCTCACATTGCCAAGCCCAGATAGATACGCCAGCCTACCCGCCTGTATCGCCAGCGCAAATGCTAGCGCCATCGTTTTTATGTCGCCAGCAGTCGCGATAGCGGTGTTTGCCATCACGGCCGCGCAGCCCATCTGCATCGCCTCGCAGGCCTCGCTAGGCGCGCCGAGCCCCGCA
>CAUPYN010000197.1:0-3991 GCA_963515575.1 uncultured Campylobacter sp. | reverse complement strand
ATTAACTGCAACACCGTCCACACCACGCACGGTCGTGCGGTCGCCTATGCTACGGGTATCAAGCTAGCAAACCCGGACAAACACGTCATCGTAGTAACAGGCGACGGCGACGGACTAGCGATAGGAGGTAATCACACGATCCACGGATGCCGTAGAAATATAAATTTAAACCACGTTTTGATAAATAATTTCATCTACGGCCTAACAAACTCCCAAACCAGCCCGACTACGCCAATAGGATTTTGGACGGTGACGGCGCAGCAGGGCAACATCGATCCGAATTTTGATGCGTGCAAGCTCGCAACCGCCGCAGGAGCGACCTTTGTAGCGCGCAGCAGCGTGATAGAGCCCTCAAAGCTGGAAAAGATATTTGCCGAGGGATTTGAGCACGACGGATACAGCTTTTTTGACGTATTTTCAAACTGCCACATAAATCTAGGCCGTAAAAACAAAATGGGGCAGGCCACGCAGATGCTCGAGTGGATCGACGGTCGTACGGTGAGCAAGGCTAAATTTGACGCGATGGGCGAGGACGAGCGGGAAGGTAAATTTCCGCTCGGAGTGCTGCATAAAGACGAGTCGCGCATGGAGTACACCAAGGCCTATGATATGGTGATAAAGGCCGCTAGAGACGGTGAGAAAATCGACTTTGGAGCGCTAAAATGAAAAGACAGTTAAGATTCGTCGGAGTTGGCGGTCAGGGCGTGATACTGGCCGGCGAGATTTTAGCCGCGGCCAAGATCGAGGAGGGCGGATACGGCGTCAAGGCCTCGACTTACACCTCGCAGGTGCGCGGAGGGCCGACGAAGGTCGATATCATTTTGAGCGAGCGCGAGATATTTTACCCGTACGCAAACGAGGGCGAGATCGAGTTTATGCTCGCCACCGCGCAGGTTAGCTTCGAGCAGTTTAAAGACGGCGTAAAAGATGGCGGTATCATCGTCGTGGAGCCAAATTTGGTACGCGCTAGCGACGAGGATAAAAAACGGTGGAAAATTTATGAAATACCCATCATCTCCATCGCTAAAGATGAAGTAGGCAACGTCATAACCCAAAGCGTCGTCGCGCTCGCCGTCGCCGTGCAGATGAGCGGCTGCCTGGATGCCGAGCTGGTTAAACGAGTAATGCTCTCAAAAGTGCCCAAAAAAGTCTACGCCGAGAACGAAAAAGCCTACGAGCTGGGATTAAAATACACGCAAATTTGCCTAGAAAACGACAAATAAAAGCGTGATTTGAAATAAGATAAATTAAGTATCATTTCGTTATACTTCGGGTATTGATTTATTTAAATTTAAGGAGAGTAAAATGAGTATCGGCATATTTTACGCAAGCGCAAAAGGCCATACAAAGACTGCTTGCGAGTATCTAGCAGGCAAGCTCGGCGCGCAGCTAGTCGAAGTAAAGGACGCTAAGGCGCAGGATTTTGCTAAATTTGACGTCATCATCGTAGCGGCGCCTAGCTACGGCGACGGCGAGCTTTTTGCTGATTGGACGGAGAAACTGCCGCTTTTAAAGGCAGGCAGCAAAGGCAAAAAAGCCGCCATCGTAGCCGTGGGTAATCAAGCCAATCACCCCCAAACGCTTTTTAGCGGCGCGGTGGATTTTTTGCCGTATCTAAAGGACGCGCAAATTTTCGGCGCTAGCGACGTGGACGGATATAAATTTAACCACTCCGCGTTTTTCATTAACGGCAAATTTGTAGGCCTAGCCCTAGACGTCAAGGGCGATGAAAACTACGCAAAACGCATCGACAAATGGGTCGAGGAAAATAAGCCTACTATCTTAAATTTATTCTGATTTTCTTGCCGCCTTGTCTAAAACGGGCAAGGCGGATTTTTTATACTTGATGCAGCAACGGCGGCATAGTTTGGACTCCCCCTCTTTTTTGTCTGATTTCAGTTTGCGTATAAATTTAACTCGCAGTAACGGCAAAATAACGCCTGGTACGGTAAAATCCCAAATAAGCTCAAACGGTGCAAACGGGCTATTTTGCAAAAAAAAACAAAAAACTCGTATGCGTTAAATTTGCTCGATATTTTTAAATTTAGATTTTATGTAAGCAAGTAAATTTAACTTTTAACCGTGTTGCCGCATCCTAAAATCCAGCTAAATTTAGACGGTAAAAGCTCGGTATATTTTTCGCATTTATAACGGTTAATTCAAAATTAAAAGCTTATAAATTTAAAGAGTAATAAAAAAGGGGCCAAATTTAACCCCTTTTAGTTTTAAGTTTAGCTTAACGTCGTGTATCCGCCGTCTACGTCGCTAAATCCTGCGCCGTAAGCTACGCCGGAGATTTTGACTAAGGTATCGCTGCCCTCTTGATAGCCTTCTTCTCCGTCCGTATTTAGCGCCAGATATGCATTAAATTTATCCGCTCCTACGTTTTCTAAGAAATAAGCACCTTCGCCGTTTTTCAAATTTGCGAGCTTTTCCGTCAAATTTGACGAAGCCGTGCCGTCTGCCGCTTTTGAGATTTTATCGATATTTTCAGGCAGTTTGATTTTTTCTTTCTTGGATATTTTCATCATACCCGTGCCTGATTCTATCGATATCTCTTTTTGATCGGGATTTTGAGCGATAGTTTCTTTGAGATCAAATTCCTCTTTGCTCAAAAACGATCCGTTATTTCCTTGGGCTTTTGAGATGAGAGTTATTTTATCAGAGTTTATATTTTCATATATTTTAAACGTCGTTTGCGTATCTCCGATCTGGGCCACGGCTTTTTTATCTAGCACTTTGTCGGTTATAGTCGCAGTACCTTTAAAGCCCTTAGTTACGTCATTTAGCGGGGCGAGATTCCACGGCGTAGACAAATCCGTTACAAGAGGCGATTTTGATGCTAGTAGCGAAGCGTCGCTATCTGGGCTAATGTCAAATTTGATAGTTTTGTTAGCGTATTGCGAGCTAGTAGATAGAGCCGATTTTATCTGCTCGTTTTCGTATATCACGTCTATGGTTCTATCGTTTTGACTATATGATGAGTCTTGCAATACCTGCTTTATTAGCTTGTTTGAAACGTCGTAGGTTTTTGTGACGGTTTGGATAACCCTGCCGCCTTCGCTGTTGCTTGGAGACTTTACGACCTCGACGTTTGGAGTGGATTTGTCTATCTCATGGACCTTTGCTCTAGTTTGCCAGCCTATAGTATTTAGCGCCTTTTCGTTTTTATCGAAAAATACTCCTTGAGCAAATTTAAATTCGCTATTTTCGTCTTGAGCTCTTTCAAAAACTATTTGGTACGTCTTGTTTGCTACCGTATTTTGATATTCCCAAATTTTAGATTTTCCATCTACCACGTCTTTAGCTACCGCATCTTCAAAACTAGACGGAGTCGGAGCGGTAAAATCGGAGTTTAGTTTATTATAGATCGAGGTTGCACCGTCTTTTAACTATGTAAATTTGCTTCTATATTCGACGTTTTTTACCTCGATTAGCGTATCGCTGCCTTCTTGATAGCCCTCTATGCCGTCGGTATTTAGCGCCATATAGGCGTTAAATTTATTTTCTCCTACGTTTTGCAAGAAGTACTGTGCCTTACCGACTCCGAGCGTAGATAGCTTTTCCTCGATATTTTGCTGATTTACGCCATCTTGAGCTCTTGTTAGCTCGGTGATATTTGACGGAAGCATGATTTTATCTTGAGCGTTGTCTAGTACGGCCATTGTTGAGCCGTTTGATAGATTGTTCGTATCGGCGTTGATGCTTATTTTTTTCAAATTCGCATTTTCTTGTAGTGTCTGAGCTATATCAAAAGTATCGACTCCATAGCTGCTATTGACTGTATATTAAGCCTTTGACACTAGCGTTACGTCGTCTGAGAATCGTCCGTCGTACGCTCGGTAAACCACTTCGTCTTTTCCGATATCGGCTGTCCATTTCGTATCTAGCGCGCTATCTGTTACCGTGACTTTACCTTTATAGTTGAAATTCGGCGTAAGAGGGCTTAAGTGTTCTGGCGAGCTTGCGTTTAGATACAACTTGCCTTTGT
>CAUPYN010000196.1:0-4016 GCA_963515575.1 uncultured Campylobacter sp. | reverse complement strand
TATCGCCGACGTGACCGTTATAGACGATATCCTTAGCGTCGATGTTTTCATCGAGCAGTATATCGCTTATCTTACCGCTTTTTTTGACGCTTTCTATATCGGCGGCGAGGTCTTCTTGGTAGCTATAAATCATCGCCGCGCCGCTAACGCCCTCAAGTCTTTCAAGCGTCTTAAAGCGGTTTATCTCCTCGTCTAAATTTTCCACATTCATCACGACCACGATCTTGCCTTCCTGCGCGGCGACGACCTCGCAGCCCTTTACTCGCTCTATTTGCGAGATTATTTCTTGCTCGCTTGCGCCTTCTTTTTTATAGACCACTAGGCTTGATATATTCATTTTACGCTCCAAAATTTAACTTCTTTTTCGTATGCGACGCTAATTAGCCTGCCTCCGTTTGAGAGATAAAGTCCGTTTAAAATTTGCTGCCCCGTTTTTACGGTAGCGAGTTTTTTCTTGCTCGCTACGTCGTAAACAGACACGTCGCTTTGCTCGCCGTTCATAAACGCTAGACTTTTGCCGCTGGGGCTAAGCGCGGTCGCATAAACGATAAAATCCGCCTTAAAATAACTCGTCTCGCCGTTATAAACGCCGGCTTGCTTGTCGATACTTCCGACCGAAACGACGCCGTTTTTATAGTCGATGTCGTACATATTGTCTTTAAAGAAATTTAGCGTCTGCTCCGTCTGGCGCGTTTTTAGATTATAGATATAAATCACGCCGCTTTCGGCTCCGATGGCGATTTTATCGCGGGTTTCGTTTATTTCAAAATCCACGTAGAGAGCGATTGAAAATTTATGTTTAAAGACGGCCTTTTTGCTATCTAGGTCGATGAGATAAATTTCATTGCCAAAATCCGATACGACGGCGGTTTTAGCGTCGATAAAAAAGGCTTTTTTGGCGGATTTATTTTCTAAACGCATATTGCTAGCCTCGCTCCAGCCAGTACCTTCTTTTTTAAAAACGTATAAATACCGCTCGCTATAATCCATCTCGGCTAAAACCAAAAGCGCGTCGCCTAGGCGGTCGATGCTAAAAATTTTAGCCGGTTCCGCGTCGCTAAAATGCGTTTTTACCGTGCGAAATTTAATCGGTTCTAAAAAATCGCCCGCTTTTATGTCGTAAATATCAAGCTCGCCGCCGTCCGTGCCTAGATATAAAATTTCATCTATCAAATTCGAGCTTATAACGTTTGCACTTGCTTTTATCGATTTATCTGGCTGCGAGATTTCAAGCGGCATGGCCGATAAATTCGTAAAATTTAAACAAAAAAAAGCTGTAAAAAATAAAATAACTTTTTTCATAATGCCTCCATTTTGATAGAATTCACGAAGCAAACCTCCATACACTGAGCGCAGCCGACGCATTTTTGATTTATAATCGGGCGAAAAACTCCGAAAAAGTCAATCGCCCTAAATTTGCAAATATCTTGACAACTGCAGCAAATCGTGCCGTTCCAAGCAAGGCAAGCATTTACGTCGATGGAAAATTTAGCTTGGATTTTAGAAGAAAATTTTAAATTTAAAACCTCTCGTCCCGCATCCTCGCAAGCTAGCGCGCATTTTTCGCAAAAATCGCAGCCAAAGGATTTAAATTTAAAATTTACTCTCTCGTTTTCAAAGCTTAAAAGCTCTTTTTCACAGGCTCTAACGCAAGGCGCGTCGCAGCCAGCGCAGTCGAATTCGCCGCAAAAATAAGGCGGTGCGATGAAATTTTGAGCGGGTTTACCGCCCAAAATTTTAGAAAAAATTTTACGCCTCGAAGCGTCCGCCGTCATTATCTGACGCCCTCGTTTAGCACGTCAAGGAGGTTTGAGCGACTTGTAGAGTTCGCATCGCGATACTCAGGCTTAAAGTTATTTTTAAATTTAGCCTCTACGTTAGCCTGCGGTACGTGGCACGTAGTGCAGTTAAAGCGGTCGTCGCTAAGCTTGCCCTCAAGGTCTTTTTTATTCCTTATGCTATAAAGGTGCGACTTAGGGATCGGAGTCGCGCCGACGTCTTTTGCGACTTCGGGCATATGGCAGCTAACGCACATATTATTATCCGCCGTGATAGGAATGAGTCCTTCTAAATCATGAGGGATTAGCGGCGGAGCGTTTTCAAAAGAGCGGTCGTATCTTTTTGATTCGCCAGCGGCCGGTTTGGTCCAGTTGATATCGGCTAGTTTTATATCGTCTTCGTCGATAACGTCGTTAGCGGCGCGCAAGATATTTAAGTCTTTGGCGTCTTTACCGTCTTTTAGCTTTACTTTTTCTTTTTTATCGGAATTAGTTTTTATCTGCTCCGTTTTTTGAGTTTGCGCGGAGCTAGATGATTTTTGCTCTTCTTTAGCTTCGGCACAGCCCGAAAATATGAGGACGGCGCATGCCAATCCCGCCAAAATTCTCGCCTTCATTGATTTTTCTCCTTTAAATTTCTAATGTTAAATTTTAAAGCATTGTCGCCGCAAACGTCGATACAGCGTCCGCAGCTAATGCACTCGCTAGATTTTATAAATCCGCTTTGCTTGCCGATAATGCCCAGCACTTGATTTTCAGGACAAATAAGCTTACATTTCATGCAGTTAGTGCAATTGCTCGCGTTATGTTCTATCCGTAAAAGCGAAAATTTGCCGACGACCGCGTAAAAAGCGCCCAGAGGACAGAGCTTTGAACAAACGAGTCTATCGCCCAAAAACGCATCTATCGCAAACAACCCAAACGCAACGAATAACCAAAGCGCACCGCCGTAGATAATGCCGCGCTGCACGATACCTATGTAACTAACGCCCTCAAATGCCGGCGCGCCAGTAACTAACGATAAAAAAAGCGTAAACGCGAGGATATAATATCTAGCGTCTCTCGTAAAATTTACGAATTTTTTATCTTTATCGTAACCTAGCTTTACCCTAAACCAGCGAGCCGTTTCGGTAATGATATTTACGGGGCAAATCCAGCTACAAAAGGCTCTAGGAGCGATAAAAGCATAAAAAGCTAGTATTATCCCCGCTCCTAAAACGGCGGTCGAGCCGATAGAAAAACCCGCTAAAAACAGCTGCAAAACCGCAAACGGATCGCTAAGCGGAACGACTCCGAATAGCAAAGACGAGCTAAGATTGCCTTGTAAAATTTTAACTCCGTAATAGTTACTCGCAAAAAATAGAGCCAAAATCAAAATTTGACTTATTCTTCTTAAAATCAAATATTTCATAGCAAATCTCCGCCGTTTAGATAGTCGTTTAGCTTTTTATCATCGCCTTTAAAATCTTTCGGCGTTACGTCTTTTAGCTTTTTATCTTGACCTTCGATCCAGCCTTCGACGTATTGCTCATTGCTAGATCCGAGCCCTATTTCGCGCGGAAGTACGAAAATAGAAGCCTTAGGCGTCACGCAAACTTGCTCGCACATACCGCAGCCCGTGCAATAATCCGCGTCCACGACCGGTTTAAAAAACGCATGCTTTTGCGTTCGCTCGTTGCGAACGTATTCAAGCTTTAACGCCTTGTCTATCAAAGGGCAAGCGCGGTAGCAAGCGTCGCAGCGAAGTCCTTCGTAAGCGATGCAAAAATTCGGATCCAGCACTGCGATGCCCATTTGCGCTTTGTTTATATTTAGCTTTCCACTATCCTCGCTCACTAGCTTCGTATCTAGCGCGCCCGTCGGACAAGCGACCGTGCACGGGATATCCGGGCACATATAGCACGGAATTTTACGCGGCGTAAAAAACGGAGTGCCGTAAGGCAATCCGTCGTCTAAATCCGCAAGCTTAAGCGTATCCCAAGGACAGGCTTCTACGCACAGCCCGCAACGTATGCACTCGCTAAGAAAATTTTTCTCTTTTAGCGCGCCGGGCGGTCTGATGAGTAGAGTTTGGGCTTTAGCCGTCGTTTGCGTACTCCAGATGAAACCGCCCGCGAGAACCAAACTAATCGCTTTTAACCCGAATTTTAAAGCCTCTCTTCTATTTTGCATTATTAAGCCTTGTAAATTTTAACCGCACATTTTTTATAGTCGGTCTCTTTTGAGATCGGGCAAGTC
>CAUPYN010000195.1:0-4028 GCA_963515575.1 uncultured Campylobacter sp. | reverse complement strand
CACGATACGTACAAATATTCCCCTCTGCTTTCACTCGTGTTCGACGCTAGCGATGATGTCGTCGGCCTCGTAGCCCTCCTTGCTCACGGCGGCTAGGCCCATTTTTTCTATCATCTCGATACACACGGGTAGCTGCTCTTTTAGCGCGGCGGGCGGCTCGGAGCGGTTGGCTTTATACTCGCCCAGGATCTCGTGGCGCAGCGTTTTACCCTTGCTATCTAGCGCGAAGATGATATAGTCGCTGGCAAACTCCTGGCGCAGATTCATGATAAAGCTAGCAAAGCCGCTCACCATGCCGCTTGGCTTGCCCTCGCGGTTTTTTAGTCCGCTCATAGCGTAGTAAAGTCTGAAAAAAAATCCGAAAGTGTCGATGATAGTTAGCGTTTTTTGGCTCATTTTTTATCCTTTTTTTGGGCTAATTTTACAAATTTTAGGCAAAAAAACGGCTGATTTTAGGATAAAAATGGGCCAAAAATTAAATAGCAGTCCAAGCGTACCAATGATATTAGCGCGTAAATTTGCGTATCAGCCGCCGCCTGACGTATCTATTGAGACATCTTCGCCGTCGTCTATTTCATATACCATTTTGCCGTTTATGAATATTTGCATTATATTTATATCTCCCAAAAAATCATAAGTTTGATTTTGTTATTAATTTAGCGGAATATAAGCCCCGTGTCCTTTTTTGCTGATAACTTTTTTAAATTTATCATAACTTTTTGTTGGATGTGAATTAACATAAGCCTTTCCAGTATCTTTATCTATATGAATTACGTAAAATATAACGCCTCCGCCATCGGAATTAGCTGTGCAGCCTATCATAGTATCTTTTGTAAAGCCGCGTTCTTTAACGTTTTCGATTGGCCAAGGACGATAATTTTTATAAACACTCATACGTTCTGCTACTGGAGTTCCTCTTGAAGACGGGTTAGCTTTTATGCCAGCAAGTATCACATCCTTATCATTGCATTTATATTCTATTGCGTCGGCACTTATCGCCAGCAGAGATAGCGCAACCAAGCTAGCTAAAATCGTTTTTTTCATTTTTGTATCCTTTTTCAAATATTTTTACCGACTAATTTTACAAATTTTAGGCAAAAAAACGGCTGATTTGAAAGTAAATTTTAAATTTAGCGGCGGGATTTTACGTATTTTCGGTCAAAATTTGTCGCCGACTCGCCAAAACGCGCGCGAAAATATCTGATTTTTATAAATTTCGCAACGTGATTTTACGTATTCGTAGCCGAAATTTACGGCTAGCTCGCCTAAACGCGCGTAAAAATCATCGCAAATTTCACGCGCGCAGCGTCCGTTTTGCTCCGCTTCATTTGGGGTGCGGGTTATCTTGGAGTTAGCCGTAAATTTTCTTTAAATTTGCTAGATTTGCGCCTAAATTTAAAAGCAGCATATCAGCCGTTACTAGCCTTACCATCGCGGTGGCTACGACGCTACCGCGCACTCCGATACACGGATCGTGTCGCCCACGCAGCTCGCAGATAACGTCCTCGCCGCGTACGTTTTGCGTCGGCTGAGATAAAAATATTGACGGAGTCGGCTTAAAATGTGTTTTTATCACGACTTCTTGCCCGCTCGTCATGCCGCCTAGCGTTCCGCCTGCGTGATTTGAGGCAAAGCCGAATTTTTCGTTCGAATTTGAGCCTCGGCAAGCATCGCCGTCTGCCTCGCTTTTGCATTAGTCAAATTTGCAGCTGTTTAAATTTGACCGATGCTTCGCACCGTCAAGAGTAGAGTTATTCCCGTGACCAAAATTTGTGCCGAGAGCCGAGCCACTCGAATTTACACCTGCATACGCCGCGCCCATCGAGTCGTTATTTTCGCTGCCGCGCATTTTGCTAGCACTCACGCCCTCGCCGATCTCTACGGCTTTGACGCCGTTTATGCCCATCATCGCAGCCGCTATTGCCGCATCAAATTTATAGTATAACCCCTCGCCAAGCCCGGCCGGCGCGCCGCGGACGACCGTGACGACGCTGGCTCCGACGCTGTCGTGATCACGTTTGGCTTTTAGGATTTCCTCTTTCATCGCCTCTTCGCTGCCCAGCGAAAATATCTCCGATCGCGCCGCGAGCTCGAAATCTAGCCGCTCGCCGCACGATATCTCGCCCACGCTAGCCACGCCGCTTTGCACGCTGACGCCAAATTCGCCCAGCAAAATTTGAGCTATCGCGCCGCCCGCCACGCGCACGGCCGTCTCTCTAGCCGAGCTGCGTCCGCCGCCTCTGTGATCGCGGGTGCCGAATTTTCGGTAGTAGGCGTAGTCGGCGTGACCGGGGCGAAAAAGCTCGCGCAAATTTTCATAATCGCCCGATTTTTGATTTTCGTTTCGGATGATGAAACCGATCGGAGTGCCAGTGCTAACGCCATCGAACACGCCGCTTAAAATCTCCACTCGGTCGCCCTCGCTCCTTGCCGTTGCAAATTTCGAGCCCCCCGGTTTTCGTTTGTCAAGCTCGCTTTGGATAAAATTTAAATCAATACGTACGCCCGCGGGAAAGCCGTCTAGCACGCCGCCGATCGCCGCTGCGTGACTCTCGCCAAACGTCGTTAACGTTAGTTTGCGTCCAAAGGTGTTCACTTGCCCTCTCCCAAAATCTCAAGCGCGGTTTTGGCGGCTTTTTGCTCGGCTTCTTTTTTGCTCTTGCCTGCGGCTCGCGAGATTTCGCGCTCGTTTAGCATCAGCGCGATCTCAAATTCCTTCTTGTGGTCGGGACCTTTTGAGCCCATCAGCACGTATTTTGGTATCTGGGCAAAGCGCGCTTGAGTGAGCTCTTGCAGTGCGGTTTTGTAGTCTTTTACCATGCGCTCAAAATTTATATCGGGGTAGCACCTCTCAAAGGCTTTTAGGCTAGCCGCACGCACTGCGTCAAAGCCGCTTTCTAGGTAGATCGCGCCCATCAGCGCCTCGAAGGCGTCCGATAGGATCGAGACTTTTAGCCGTCCGCCGTTGTGCTCCTCAGCGGGCGAGATGTTGATGAGCTGGCCCAAATTTAGATATTTAGCCAGCTCGGTGAAGCTTTTTTCGTTTACGAGTGCGGCGCGTAGTTTGCTCAGATCGCCTTCGCTTAGGCGCGAAAATTTGTGAAAAAGATAATCCCCGATCACCAGATCCATCACCGCATCGCCCAAAAACTCGAGCCTTTCGTTGTTTGCGCCGCCTTTTACGCTTTTGTGCGTGAGCGCGGTTTTTAGCAGCTTTTCGTCTTTAAATTTATAACCTAATTTCTCTTCCAAATTTCGCATTATTCGCCTTTTAAGCTATTTTTTATCTTTACGGCTTGCTCGCGCGCCATCTCGTCGCAAAGCTCGTTTTGCGGGTGTCCGGCATGGCCTTTGACCCATATCGCCTCGACCTCGTGCGGCTCACTAGCGGCCAGATACTCCTGCCACAGCGGTACGTTTTTTACGTTTTTAAAATTTTTCTTCACCCAGCCCTCCAGCCACGCATTTACGGCGTTTGCGACGTATGAGCTATCAGTGTAGAGTTTTACGCGACAGGGCTGTTTGAGCGCTTTTAGCCCCTCGATCGCAGCGCGTAGTTCCATTTGATTATTCGTCGTGTGCGCCTCGCCGCCGCTTGCCGTTTTTTTGTGTTCGCCGTACTCTAGGATGTACGCCCAGCCGCCAGGACCCGGGTTATCCAGACACGAGCCGTCGCTAAAAAGGCATACTGTTTTCATCGGATTTTTCTGTGATGTGAGGCAAAATTTGCACGCTGCCCAGCTCGCTACACATCGGACAGCGGTAAAAATGCATCGGAAAGGCGTTTTTGCAGCTCTTGCAGACGTAGTTAAAGCTAAGCGCGGCCTTGTCGTAGTTTGCCGCTTTTAGCTTCTTTAAAACCTCTAGCTCAAAACCGAGCGGCGCGCCGTCCTCGTCGCTCATGCCCTTGACGAAAAACAGGCTCTTATACTCGGGATCGGTTAAATTTACGGGCGTGTTTTGATAATAAACCAAATCCAAAACGTCCCCTAGCGGCGGAAAATCGGCAAAATCCTTAAGCCCCGAAC
>CAUPYN010000194.1:0-4056 GCA_963515575.1 uncultured Campylobacter sp. | reverse complement strand
AAAAGTCCGCCGCGATTGACCCAAACGAGAGTTTTTTTACCTTTGGCGTTTGCTACGGCTTTGTTAAAGTCGTCTAAATTTTTGATATTTTCCTCGGCGACTTGGATGATGATATCGCCTTTTTCAAAGCCGAATTTTTCGGCGTTTGAGCCTGATTTTACATCTGTAACGAGTACGCCTGCGACGTCTGAGGCTAGTCTATACTTAAACCTCGCGTTATCATCAATCGATGTTACGCTAAGGCCGTCTATCGCCGAGTCGCCCTTGGTCGCTTTGCCGCTGCTTGACTGGGCGTTGGCGTTGGCTAGTTTTATCTTAGCGGTTTCTAGTTTGCCAGAGCGCTCGTAGGTTAGCGTGATCTCTTTGTTTGGAGCTAGCGAGCCGATGAGATTTTTTAGGTCGTTTGCGTTTTTGATATCTTTGTCGTCGATTTTGATGACGAGGTCGCCTCGTTTAATGCCCGCGATATCGGCCGGCAATCCCTTTTCTACGCTGCTAATTAGCGCGCCTTCTTTATTTTTGTAGATCTCTTTTTGCTGCTCGTTGAGATTTGCTATCATCACGCCGATATATCCGCGCTCGATCTTGCCGTCTTCGATGAGCTTTTTGGCGATATCTTTGGTCATATTTGACGGGATGGCAAAGCCGATGCCGTTGTTTCCGCCGCTGCGGCTAAGGATAGCCGAGTTTATGCCCACTAGATAGCCGCGGCTATCGACTAGCGCGCCGCCTGAGTTGCCCGGATTTATCGAAGCGTCGGTTTGGATGAAATTTTCGTATTGATTAAGGCCGATGTTGTCTTTATTTAGGCCTGAGACTATGCCTTGAGTGATACTGCCGCCCACGCCGAAAGGATTTCCGATGGCAAAAACTATATCTCCTTCCATTAGCTTAGCCGAGTCGGCAAAAGGTATGGCTTTTAGCTCTTTAGCGTCGATTTTGATGATAGCTAGGTCGGTTTTTGGATCGGTGCCGATGATTTTAGCTTTGTACTCTTTGTCGCTATCTAGCAGCGTGACTACGATCTCGTCGCTATCTTCTACCACGTGGTTGTTGGTTACGATGTAGCCGTCGGAGGAGATGATGACGCCCGATCCCAAAGAACTGCTTTTTTGCTTTTCTTGAGGGATATTAAACTGAAATCCGAAGAAATCTTTAAAAAATGGATCGTTAAACATATCGCCCATATCGGCTCCCGCGCCGTTTACCGTTTTTGTAGTGGAGATATTTACGACCGATTTTTTAGCATCGGCGATGGAGCTATTGTAGGAGAGGACGACGTTTTTATTAAATTCGGGATTTATTCTAGTAAAATCCTCTGCCGGTTCGTTAAAATTTATACTTGCGGCAAAAATCGCGCAAGACGTAGCCAAAGATAATACGGTTATCTTTTTCATTGCTTTTCCTTTTGGATGAAATTTTTCAAAGCGCGATTATATGGCGCTAAGCTCAATGTAAAGTTAATTATTCTTTAAGCCGTTTAAAATTATTTTATTTACTATACTTGATTGACATACGCTAAAGCTTTATGCTATAATCGCTATAAAATTAATTGACTAAAAGGATATAATATGAGCAATAGTCTTTACGAAACGTTAGGCGTGTCCGAAAAGGCTTCCGCAGACGAGATAAAAAAGGCGTATAGGAGGCTGGCGCGCAAATATCATCCCGATATCAACAAAGATCCCGGCGCGGAGGATAAATTTAAAGAGATAAACGCCGCGTATGAAATTTTGAGCGACGAAAAAAAGCGCGCGCAGTACGATAGGCACGGCGACGCGATGTTTGGCGGACAGAATTTCCATGATTTTGCGAGTAGCTCGGGCATGGGAAATTTGGACGAAATTTTAAAAAATATCTTCGGCGGCGGCTTTAGCGGTAGTGCTAGTGGTTTTGGCAGTTTTTCTAGCAGAGGCGGTTTTAGCGGCTTTAGGCAGACGGGAGGATTTGGCGGCTTTGAGGACGATGAGGATCTGGACTCGCGAGCAAAAGTAACTATCCCGTTTGACGTAGCGGTAAAAGGCGGCGAGCACTCGATAAATTTTAACGGCGAAAACATCAAAATAAAAATCCCAAACGGCATAAATAACGGCGAAAAGCTACGCATAAAAGGCAAAGGTAACGGCGGACGCGGCGACCTAATACTAACCGTAAATATCGCGCCTAGCGACGAGTACGAAAGAGACGGCGATGATCTATATAAAGACGTGCTAATTCCTCTAAAAACGATGATGTTTGGCGGCAAGATAGAGGTAAAAACGCCTAAAAAAGACGTCACGATAAAAATAGCCGAAAACTCAAAATCTGGGCAAAAAATCAGGCTCAAAGGATACGGCGTGCAAAATAGAAAAAGCGGGATATTTGGCGACCTATACTTGCGAGCGCGCGTGTCTTTGCCGGACGTTAATGCCCTAGACAGCGAACTAGCCGAGCTTATGAAGCAAAAACTTCCGGAGGTATAAGATGAAACAATACGAAGAGCCGGTCTATCTAATCAGCGTCGTAGCAAAGGTTCTCTCCATACACCCGCAGACGCTTCGCCAATACGAGCGCGAGGGACTGCTAGAGCCATCAAGAACCGAAGGTAAGATGCGCCTTTACTCCGAAAAAGATATGGACCGCATCAAGATGATACTGCGCCTAACGCGCGATCTGGGCGTAAATTTAGCAGGCGTTGATATCATCTTGCAGCTAAAAGATCAGATCGAGCAGTCTGAGGCCGTGATAAGGCAGATGAGAGAGGAACTGGCTAAATTCGAACAAAGTGCCGTACCGTCTAAAAAAGCTCTGGTAAAGCGCAAAAATAGCTTTGATCTCATCTTTTACGATGATAAAAATTAATCCTTTTTATCGTTAAAAAAGGTAAAATCGGGTAAAATTTACCTATAAAACGCGCCGAATTTGAGGCTACTAGGGCGCTAAATTTAGCCTTAAATTTGTCCGCTTTGAACCCAAATGAGGCACAATGTTAGAAACTTTTTTACTATTTTTCTCTATCCTACTTATCGCTTGTATCGTCTCTAGCAAGGTTTCAGATAGATTCGGCGTTCCGTCCTTGGTCGTTTTTTTAGCAGTCGGCATGCTCGCAGGCTCGGACGGACTACTGGGGCTTGATTTTGATAATCGCCAAATCGCCCAAGACGTGGGCACTATCGCGCTTATTTTTATACTTTACGCGGGCGGTCTTGATACGAATCTAAAATCTATCCGCCCAGTCATGGTAAACGGCATCATCCTAGCCACTCTTGGCGTCGTGCTGACTGCCGGCATGATAGCCGTGCTGGTAAAATACCTACTAGGTCTTGACTGGCTAGAGGCTTTGCTTTTTGGCTCTATCATCTCCTCGACCGATGCTGCTGCGGTGTTTGCGATACTAGGAGCAAAGGAAATTTCGCTGCGAAACAGCATCCGTCCGCTTCTAGAGCTAGAGTCCGGATCAAACGACCCGATGGCGATTTTTTTAACCGTCACGATACTGCAAATCATCTCCATAGCCACGATACCTAGCGCTCCGGATGTGGCACTTACATTAGTAAAGCAGTTTTTGCTAGGCGGGCTGATGGGCTATATGTTCGGCGTCGCGCTGCCGGGACTTTTTAACCGCCTAAGGCTTGAGTACTGGGGACTTTACCCCGTGTTTTCGATGGCCTGGGTCATGCTTTTATACGTGCTAGCGGGTAAGGTCGGCGGCAACGGCTTTCTTGCCGTATATATCGCGGGAATGTTTATAAACAAAAAAGAGTTCGCGCATAAGAAAAATTTGATCGGTTTTCACGATGGTATCGCTTGGACGATGCAGATAGTGGTCTTTTTAACACTTGGCCTTTTGGTAAATCCATCACAACTTCCTGTAACGGCACTAATGGCGCTTGTTTTGGCCTTGTGGCTTATGTTTTTTGCAAGACCACTTGGTGTTTTTGCATCGCTTGCATTTTCAAAATTTAAGATAAATGAACAAATTTTTATCTCTTGGGTTGGACTAAGAGGCGTCGTGCCAGTTGTACTAGATAACTATGTTTATGTCGATGGCGTACGTGATGCAGATATGATTTTTAA
>CAUPYN010000193.1:0-4094 GCA_963515575.1 uncultured Campylobacter sp. | reverse complement strand
GTCTTATTACGCTATTTGTGGGCGGAATTTTCCTAATCAGGCAACACGACGTAAAAAGGATGTTTGCCTACCACTCTATCGTGCATATGGGCGTTATAGCTTTTGCTTTGGGAGTGGGTGGACCTTTCGGGCTATTTGCGGCTATATTCCACTGCCTAGCTCACAGCTTTACCAAAGCTCTTGCATTTTGCTCAACGGGCAATATCGCTAGAATTTACGGACACAAAGATATGAGCAAAATGGGCGGTATGATAAAGATAGCTCCCGTAACTACGATGATGTTTGGCGCGGCGGTTTGCTCGCTGGTAGGCGTGCCCGCGTTTGCGATATTCGTTAGCGAATTTAACGTCTTCGTCGGCGCCGTAAATAGCGGTCAATACTTTAGCGTCGCTTTATTTGCGATAGCTCTTGCCATCATCTTTATCGCGGACTTCTCGCACTTTAACTTAGCAAGCTTTGGCGAACCTAAAGCTGCGGTCGTTCATAATAAAGAGATGAGTATATTAGAAAATTTACCGCTTATCCTGCTTTGCGCTTTGATTATAATCTTTGGCGTTTGGCACGTGGATAACTTTTATACGCTGGTTGAAAACGGCGTTAAGATAATAACTGGAGAACTATTATGAGAGGCGATAAATTCGTTGAAATTTTAAAAACAAAGGTAAAGGTTCTAGAAGTAACCCGCCAAGCCGACGATCAAATCACGGTTTTAGTCGATAGAAACGACCTTCCGCTTGCGGTTAAGACCCTTTACTACGATATCGGCGGTTTCATCTCTACGATGATACCTAGCGACGAGAGGACTATAAACGGCTGTTTTGCGCTTTACTACGCTTTATCTATGGAGGGCGGCAAGATGACGGAAGAAGACGACTTTGCCGCTGAGGATAAGTGCTTTATCACCGTTAAAACGCTAATTCCCGGCGTCGATCCGACTTTTCCGTCCGTTACGCCGCTAGTGCCTGCTTGCGTTTGGTACGAAAGAGAAGCCTACGATATGTTCGGACTAGTAGCCGAGGGCTTGCCCGATAAGCGTAGATTGGTGCTAAGCGACGATTGGCCGGACGGCCTTTATCCGCTTAGAAAAGACGCTATGGACTACCGCTATAGACCAGATCCCGTCGCTCACCAAGATGAGCCCGACACCGAGTTTTTATTTCCAAAAGGCGATAGCGTTATCGATGTGCCGCTTGGGCCTTTGCATGTAACTAGCGACGAGCCGGGACACTTTAGGTTATTTTGCGACGGCGACGAGATCATAGATGCGGACTACCGCCTATTTTATCAGCACCGCGGTATGGAAAAGCTAGCCGAAAACCGTATGAACTACGATCAGATGGGATATCTTGCAGAGCGCGTCTGCGGAATTTGCGGCTACGCTCATGCGATTGCGTGTATAGAAGCGGCGGAAAAGGCTATCAGGCTTGAAGTTCCGCTAAGGGCGCAAGCTATCCGCGTGATTTGCCTTGAGATCGAGCGCCTTCACAGCCATCTTTTAAATATCGGTCTAGCTTGCGAGGTAACGGGTAACTATAACGCTTTCATGCATATCTTTAGAGTGCGCGAGTACTCTATGGAGTTAGCCCAGCTAGTAACGGGCGGCCGTAAAACCTACGGCAACGTCATCATGGGCGGACTTCGCCGCGATATGACCGATAACGAGATAAAAAAGGGCATCGAGATGATAAACAAGCTCGACGTTCAAATTTCTGAAATTTGGGACGCGGTTATGGACGATAAACGCCAAATCGCGCGCTGGAAAGGCGTGGGCGTGCTAGATAAGCAAGTAGCAAGAGACTTTAGCCCCGTGGGCCCTAATATGCGAGGCTCTGGTCTAAAGCGCGACAACCGCTACGACCACCCTTACGATTTCTTTAAAAATATCGAATTTAAAGTCTACGTAGAACACGGCGGAGACGTATTTAGTCGCGAAGTCGTGAGATATAACGAGCTAAAAGAGTCCATACATATTATCAGGCAGTGTTTGGAGCTAATGCCTCAAACGCCGATATCAATCGATCCAAAAACGATGATAAAGCCTGAAAATTTCGCCCTCGGACACGTAGAAGCTCCTCGCGGCGAAAACGTCCACTGGATCATGCAAGGCAGCGCGCAAAAGGTTTTCCGCTGGAGATGCCGCGCGGCTACGTATAACAACTGGCCTAGCCTTCGCTATCAGTTCCGCGGAAACAACATTTCAGACGCGGCGCTCATCGTTTGCTCGCTAGATCCGTGCTACTCTTGCACCGACCGCGTTACCGTAGTGGACGTAAATACCAAAAAGAGCAAAATTTTAACCGAAAAAGACCTTAAGAAATTTTGCCAAACGGGCAAAATTAGCAAAAAGGATTTAAGATGATGAAGTTATTTGACGTAACCGAAAAATACGGAAAGGCGACCTACGCCTATCCGTTTGAGCCTTATAAGGTGCCAGAAAATTTCCGCGGGCAGCCGTTTTACACCTACGAGCTTTGTATAGGCTGCGCGGCATGCGGCGTAGCATGCCCTAGCAACGCCATAGAGCTAAAGATGAACGAAAAGCAAGACAAGCTCGTGTGGCAGTTTGACTGCGGACGATGCATATTTTGCGGACGCTGCGACGAGGTTTGTCCAACCGGCGGCGTGCGTTTAAGCCAGGGTTTCGAGCTTGCGGTTAAATTTGACAAAAGCGCGCTAATACAGCGCGGCGAGCTAGAGATGCAAAAGTGCAAATGCTGCGGCAAACCCTATACGCCCGTTCGCCTTATCAACTATACTTTTTCAAAGCTTAGCACGGCAAATTTGCTCCCCGGCAGACTAGAAGAGGCCAAAGACTATCTATATATCTGCCCCGAGTGCAAAAAAGCCCAAGCCGTAGAGCGCATAACTAAAGACGTAGAGGAGGGGATAAAATGAGCCTTTATCAAGTTCCCGAAAATATAAAAACGGCAAACGACCTAACCGCAAAGTTAGAACATCTAAAAAATATCAAACGAAGCTTTAGCGTTTACCGCATCGACTGCGGCAGCTGCAACGGCTGTGAGATAGAAATTTTCGCCGCCATCACGCCGATGTGGGATCCGGAGCGCTTCGGATTTAAGCTAGTAGCTAACCCTCGCCACGCGGATATTTTGCTCTGCACCGGCCCGGTTACGCGCCAGATGTATTATCCGCTGCTTCGCGCTTACGAGGCCGCGCCCGATCCTAAGATCGTGGTGGCCTTTGGCGCATGCGGCAGCACGGGCGGTATCTTTTACGACGCTTATAGCGTTTGGGGCGGTATAGATAAGATTATCCCCGTAGACGTCTATATCCCGGGCTGTCCTCCGCATCCGGCTAGCGTCATATACGGCCTTGGTATGGCTCTTGGTATCATAGATCAAAAGCTGCAAAAAAGAAGCTTCGAGCAAGACGACTGCAAAGCCCCCGCCGTAAAAGAGTCTATCATAGGCGATATACTTTTCGAGCGCGATTTGGAAGCCGAGGCAAAGAGGCTAATGAGCTATATCTTCGGCAGGACGCTGTTTGCTAAATATATGGACGCGGCCAAAACTTCTCCTGATATCCACGACGTAGCTGCTACTAAAAAAGTAATGCTAGAGGCTATCCATAAAGAAGAAGACCCTAGATACGCCGAGTGTATGGGGCTGCTTTACAACGACGTCTATCTAAAATACGCCAAAGCAAAACGCGATACGCAAAATGCCATCGACGTCAAAAAAGAAATTTGGGATAAAAGATGATAAGAGTCTATAAACTCGCCCGCCGCCACATGGACGAAAACGAAAAGATGCCAAAAGAGCTAAAAGATATCAAGCTATTTTCCGTCTGCGTCGGACACGGCGTGGGGACGGTGGACTTTAGCGAAAAATCGCTCGAAATACCGGACGAGGAATTTGAGCGCATCGTCGCTAGCGGCGGCGAATACGTCAAATTTAAGCTGGGAAATTTAAGCAAGTATTTTGAAGTGGAGATATTTATGGAGCATGCGGCAAGGCTCATCCCCGAGCTTTGCGAATGCGAGCTAAAGACCGAGCTTAAAAATTTACGCGAGGGATATCTGGTGCTTAGGAAGGATTTTTGATGAAAAAGGCGCTTCTTTGCATCGGCAATCC
>CAUPYN010000192.1:0-4126 GCA_963515575.1 uncultured Campylobacter sp. | reverse complement strand
TAAGCTACCAAGCGTGCCTGAAATAAAAGCAAGCGCTAAGCTCATCTCGCCTTTGTGAGCTAGATATCCAGCTGGTATCATCGCCACTTCGCTTGGAAATGGAAAAAATGAACTCTCCAAAAACATCATCACAAATATGCCAGCATAGCCCCAGCTACTCACGCTTGATACGATAAAATCAATAATGTCATGTAGCATTTTTACTCCGAGATTTATCTTAAAATGAGGCATTGTAGCAAAGCTTTATTTACTAATAGTAACTAACAAAAGCGATAAATTTTATAAAACGAAAAGCTATAAGGTTTAAATTTAAAGGTAAAAGCAGGGCGAAAGCTCGCCCCGTTTTTAAAATGCAGGTATAACCTCGCCTTTGTAGCGAGTGATGATGAAATTTTTAGTATCTGGGCTAAGTACCGCATCGACTAAAGCTTTGATCTTAGGATTGTTCTCGTTGCCAGCTCTTGTGACGATGATGTTGGCGTAAGGGCTGTTGGCATCTTCAAGCAAAAGTGCGTCTTTTGCCACGCTCATGCCAAGATCAAGGACAAAATTTGTGCTAATAGCAGCGATATCGACATCATCAAGCGTTCTTGGGATCTGAGCGCCTTCTAGCTCGATAAACTGCAAATTCTTAGGATTTTTAGTTATGTCATTTACAGTTGCAACTTTTACATTTTTATCGATCTCTATAAGACCAGCTTTTTCTAAAATTCTAAGCGCTCTGTTGCCATTTGATGGATCGTAAGCGATCGCCACTTTTGCGCCATCTTTTAGATCTTTGATATCTTTTATCTTTTTAGAGTAAACGCCCATAGGCTCGAGATGAACGCCTACGGTTTTAACTAGATGAGTGCCTTTGTTTTTGTTAAATTCCTCAAGATACGGCAGATGCTGGAAGTAGTTAGCGTCTAGATCGCCGTCTTCGGTGGCTAAATTTGGAGTAGAGTAGTCGTTAAATTCTTTGATCTCAAGGGTAAAGCCGTCTTTTGCAAGGATAGGTTTTACGACTTCTAAAATTTCAGCATGCGGAACCGGAGTAGCGCCTACGACGATTTTCTCGGCGGCATTTGCGGCGACCGTTAGGCTTAGAGCGACTAGAGAGTATTTGAGTAGATTTTTCATTTTATATCCTTTTTAAAATTTGGCTAGCATTTAAAAAAGGATATGAGCGGAGGCTTAAATTTCTTTTTAAATGCTTAGCAAAACTAAGCGCTTAAAAAGAAATTTTGCGCTTAGCGTTAGTCTTTCGACGACTTAAGTTCAGTGAAGCGACGCATTTCGCACATATCTGATTTCATTTTCTATCCTTTCTTTGTAAAATTAATTTCGGGATTTTATGCAAAAAAAGTTTAAAAGAAAATAAAATCAGACGTAAAAATCATTTCTTTGTGATCTTATAAATAAAATTTCCTAATGATTGGAAAATTTGAACCATTATGATTAAAATCACGACGGTATAAAGCATGATATCGGGACGAAATCTCTGGTAGCCGTAGTTTATCGCAACAGACCCAAGTCCGCCGCCGCCGACCGCGCCCGCCATCGCCGAAAAGCCGATGATAACGATAAGCGTGAGCGTAATAGAAGCCACGATGCCGGGCAACGCCTCTACAAACATCACCTTAAAAATGATCTGAAAATTTGAGCTACCAAAGCTTCTAGCGGCCTCGATGATGCCTTTATCGACCTCTTTTAGCGCGCTTTCTATGAGCCTAGCGATAAACGGCGCCGCGCCGATAGTAAGCGGAACGATAGCCGCGGTAGTGCCGATACTGGTGCCTACGATCAGGCGCGTGAGCGGGAAAAGCACGATGATGAGGATGATAAACGGAAAGCTTCTTAGCGTATTTACCGTGATGTCAAGCGCGATAAATAGCGGTTTGTTCGGCTTTAGACCGTCCTGCGCCGAAAGCACGAGCAATATAGCAGGCACTAAGCCTATCAAAAACGCTAAAAGCGTCGAAACAACGCTCATATAAAGCGTCTCGCCGATAGCCGGGAGCAAAATACGCTCGAAAACGTCGGGAAATTTAGAAAAATCTATGCCAAACATCACGCCACCTCCCATAATACGCCGCTTTGCTTGATATACTCGGTCACGCGCGCTTCGTCTTTAGGATCGACGTTGATGACGAGCGAGCCTAGCACGTTTTCGTTTAGCTTTTCAAGCTTGCCCCAGACGATGTTAAAATCGATATTTAGCGTGCGCGCCATATGCGTGATGACGCTGTTTTGTGCGACTTCTTTTGGGAAAAATAGCCTGATATTTACGCCCTCGCTCGGCAAAATTTCATCCTCGCCGAGGAATTCCTTCATCTTTTCATCTGGCTTTAAAAATAGCTCCTCGATCGTGCCGCTGCCGATTATCTTGCCGCTTTCTAGCAGTACTGCGCGGCGCGCGATGCTTTTTACGACCTCCATCTCGTGCGTGACCAAAACGACGCTGATATTTAGCGTTTGATTGATCTGCTTTAAAAGCTCGAGTATAGAATTTGTCGTATTTGGATCAAGGGCCGAAGTCGCCTCGTCGGATAGTAAAATTTTGGGACTCAATGCAAGGGCGCGGGCGATAGCAACACGCTGTTTTTGTCCGCCGCTTAGCTCGCCTGGGTAGCTTGCGGCTTTGTTTGCAAGGCCCACGAGCTCTAGTAGCTCGCTCACTCTTTTTTTGATTTCGCCGTCTGAGTAGCCCCAAAATTTAAGCGGAGTCGAGACGTTTTCAAACGCCGTTTTCCTCGTCATCAGCGCAAAGTGCTGAAATATCATCCCAACATCTCGCCTAAGCTCTCTTAACTCTTTATCTTTTAGCGCCGAGATTTCTTTGTCAAATACCTTCAGGCTGCCGCCTTGATAGTCCTCTAGGCCGTTTATGCAACGAAGTAGGGTGGATTTACCTGCGCCGCTGTGGCCCACGATGGCAAAAATTTCGCCTTTTTCTACGTTTAGGCTGACGCCGTCTATGATCTGCGTCGCTCCGTAAAATTTCTTTAAATTTTCTATTTTTATCACTCAAATTTCCTCGTTCATAATTCCGCCGAAGCGCTACTAAAATTTATAAAATTTCGCGCCTTAGCTCGTCTGTGCTCTTTGGCGAAAGAAGTGCCGGAGCGATGTCAAACACGCTAAACGCGCCGCACTCGCCTTTTTGCGCCAAACGATACGCCGCGCGGGCATAGGCTACTAGCACGCTTGCGGTAAATTCCGGATTTGAGTCAAGCTTTAGCGAAAACTCGATCAGATGTTTATTTTCGCCGTGCTCGCCCGTCGTTCCGCTTCGCAAAACAAATCCTCCGTGAGGGATGCCGCCGTGCTCTTTTTCAAGCGTCGCAAGATCTATAAAATGCACGCTCGTGTCGTAGTCGGCAAAGTAGTTTGGCATCGTTTTTATCTCTTTTTCTATGCGCGCTTTATCGGCACCCTCTTCGGCTACGACGTAGCACTCGCGCAGATGTTTTTCGCGCGTGCTAAGTTTTGGGTTTTCGCCCGCGCGAACTCGCTCTAAGGCGCTTTTTATCGGCACGGTGTATTGGCGTGCATCCACGACGCCCTCTATCCTGCGGATAGCGTCGGAGTGGCCTTGGCTCACGCCTTTACCCCAAAACGTGTAGCTACTGCCGTTTTCTAGCACGCTCTCGCCAAATAGTCTATTTAGCGAAAACAGACCCGGATCCCAGCCTACGGCGATGATGCCAACTTTTCCGCCCGCTTTGGCTGCGGCGTCTACGGCTGCGAAGTGCTCAGGGATTTTCGCGTGCGTATCGAAGCTATCGACGACATTGAAATTTAGCGCAAACTCAGGCGTCTGCGTCGGCAGATCCGTCGCGCTACCGCCGCAAAGAACTAAAACGTCAAATTTACCCTTGTGCGATAAAATTTCATCCGCGCTAAATACAGGCGCGCCGTATGTTTTTACCTCGCTTGGATTTCTGCGGCTAAAAACGGCTGTTAGCTCTAAATCCTTGCTATTCTTTGCGGCAAGCTCCACGCCGCGACCTAAATTTCCATATCCTAAAACCGCTATTTTTATTTTTTCGCTCATTTTTTATCCTTTTTATTTTTTTAAATTTTTGCGCATTAAACGGCATGCCGTAGTTTAAATTTAACCTCTCAAGGCACTGTTTGGATC
>CAUPYN010000191.1:0-4145 GCA_963515575.1 uncultured Campylobacter sp. | reverse complement strand
TTTTCTAGCTCGGTTTTAAAATAGCTCGCAAGAGCTTTAACGGCGGCTTCTTTATCTCGATGCGCGCCGTTTACCGGCTCTTCTATAACATCGTCTATCAAATTTAAATTTTTTAGGTCGTCGGCGGTTATCTTTAGGGCTTTGGTAGCCTGTTCTTGCTTTAAAGGATCATTCCAAAGTATCGCTGCACAGCCCTCTGGAGAAATGACCGAAAAAACCGAATTTCTCATCATAGCAAGTTTGTCGGCTACGCCTATAGCTAGAGCCCCGCCGCTTCCGCCTTCGCCTATAACGACGGCTATCATCGGCGTTTTTAAATTTGCAAATTCAAATAAATTTCTAGCTATTGCCTCACTTTGACCGCGCTCTTCAGCTGCAACACCTGGATACGCGCCCGGAGTATCTATCAAAAATAGTATCGGGAGTCCAAATTTCTCAGCCATTTTAGCTATTCGTAAGGCTTTGCGGTAACCCTCGGGATGAGGCATGCCGAAATTTCTTTTCAGTTTATTTTTGGTTCCTCGACCCTTTTGCTCACCTATTACGACGACTTTTCTAGAGCCTATATAGCCGATAAAACAAACTATCGCTGCATCGTCGCGATATGCTCTATCGCCGTGTAGCTCGTAGCAATCCCTCATCATGCCCTTGATATAGTCAATAGCATAAGGGCGATCCGGGTGACGAGCTAAAGCAAGGCGCTGAAACTCGTTAAGGTTTTTGTAAATTTTAGCAGTCTCTTTTTCTAGATTTTTATTTAGAATTTCTACCGCATGCTCATCGCCGCGAATTCTTGCATTTGCGATGTCGTCGTCTATTTGCTTAATACTTTGCTCAAAGTCTAGATAACTTGCCATTATATCTTCTTAAATACTATAGAGCCGTTTGTGCCGCCAAAACCGAAAGAGTTACTCATAACGGTGTTTAGCTCGACTTTTCTAGCTATATTTGGCACGTAGTCCAAGTCGCATTCTTCATCTCTAGTCTCGTAGTTTATGGTAGGAGGTATGAGGCCCTCTTGCATCGCCATTATAGATATAACCGCTTCTATCGCGCCAGCTGCGCCTAAACAGTGCCCGGTTTGCCCCTTGGTCGAGCTAACCGGCGGTACGCTATCTCCAAAAAGAGCCTTAAGGGCGGCCGTTTCATTTCTGTCGTTCGTCGGAGTCGATGTGCCGTGCGCATTTATATAGTCGATTTTTAAATTTCCAGCCATTTTAAGGGCTTTTTTCATAGCGGATAACGGCCCTTCAAGCGAAGGCGAAGTAATATGATACGCATCGCCACTCTCGCCAAATCCTACTATCTCGGCGTAAATTTTAGCCCCTCTTGCCTTTGCGCTATCATATTCTTCAAGCACGAGCGCGCCAGCTCCTTCTCCCATGACAAAGCCGTCTCTATCCTTATCAAACGGACGAGAGGCATGCTGAGGATCATCGTTTCTAGTAGAGAGCGCTTTCATAGCGGCAAATCCGCCTATTCCTACGCCGCAAACCGTAGACTCGGAGCCTACCACTAGCATCTTTTGCGCCTCGCCGATCATTATAGTCTTAGCCGCTTCGATTATGGCGTGAGTGGATGCCGCACATGCCGTTACGCTAGAGATATTGGGCCCTTTTAAGCCGTGCTCTATCGAAACTATACCGCCTAGCATATTTACTAGAGCAGAAGGTATAAAAAACGGAGAAATTCGTCTTGAGCCCTTTTCAAGCAAAGTATTGGAATTTTTTTCGATATTAGGCAAACCGCCTATGCCCGCAGCCGAACTAACGCCGAAATTCTCAGCGTCAAATTCGCCGAAATTCGCATCAGCCATGGCTTCTTTAGCTGCCTTTAGTCCAAGCTGGATAAATCTATCGACCTTCTTGACTTCCTTTGCGTCCAGTACCGTAAGCGGGTCAAAGTCCGTAATCTCGGCAGCGATCTGAACGGGGAAATCGCTAGCGTCAAAAGAGGTTATCTTTTTTACGCCGGTTTTACCCTCGCAGATAGCCTTAAACGAGCTATCTTTATCAAGTCCCAAAGCGTTAATCATCCCAATGCCGGTTACTACGACTCTTTTCAAGGCTACTCCTTGCAAAAACTTATTTATTTAGGTTCTCGATGTAGGTTACGACGTCGTTTATAGTGATTAGTTTCTCGGCGTCGCTATCAGGTATCTCTACTTCAAATTTCTCCTCAAGCGCCATAACCAGCTCAACTACGTCAAGCGAGTCAGCGCCCAAATCTTCGATAATCTTAGACTCAAGCTTTACCGCATCCGGAGCCACGCTTAGTTGCTCAACCACTACGTCTCTTACGTCATCAAATACTGCCATTTTCTTCTCCTAAAAATTAAAAATTTCGTGATTTTAGTATATTTTAGCTTAAAATTTCGCAAAAACGCAAAATTTACGCGGTTACATATATAGTCCGCCGTTGATCTTTAGCGTCTCGCCGGTCACGTAGCTGGCGTGATCGCTTAATAAAAACGCCACGGCCTCGGCCACTTCGCTAGCGCTTCCGAATCTTTTTAGCGGGATGTTATCGCTGTAGGTTTTTTTGATCTCGTCGCTCAGCTCGCTCGTCATATCCGTCTCGATAAAGCCCGGCGTAACGCAGTTAAAGCGGATATTTCTCGCTGCGCCCTCTTTGGCGAAGCTTTTATTCATCGCTATCATTCCGCCCTTGCTAGCAGCATAGTTAGCTTGCCCCGCATTACCCATCTCGCCCACGATCGAGGCTACGTTTACGACGGCGCCGAAGCGTTTTTTGCTCATTACTTTTAGCGCCTCGCGGCATCCGATAAAGGCCGAGGTCAAATTTGCGCCTATCACGCCGGTAAAATCCTCTGTTTTCATGCGAAGCGCGAGCTTGTCGTTCGTGATGCCGGCGTTATTTACGAGGTAGCTTAGTTCGCTGTCGGCATCCGCGATCAAATTTATCGCTTTTATAAACTCATCCTCGTCCGTCGCGTCAAATTTTACCACCGCGGCCTGTCCGCCGCTTGCTACGATCTCAGCTTGCAGGGCATCGGCGATTTCGGGCTTTGAGCGGTAGTTTATCCAGACTTTTAGTCCCATTTGCGCTAGAGTTTTGGCTATCTGCGCGCCGATACCGCGGCTAGCTCCGGTGATTAGCACGTTTTTTCCGCTAAATTTCATTTTTTCTCCTTGATTTTCAAATTTTACTCGCATTTTATCAGACGAAAGCTAAAAAGCCTTTTACCTAAAATTTATATAGTATTAAAACAACGCCTCGTCCATCTCGGCGGGTTTTTTGATACCCATTAGCGCCAAAACGCTCGCGGCGATATTGTTTAGGCCGCCTGGTTTTACCGCCTTTACACCCTCGCCCATCACGAAGCAAAATACGTCAAAAGTCGTATGATTGGTTAGTAGATTGCCCTGCGCATCCCTCATCTGCTCGCAGTTGCCGTGGTCGCTCGTGATGATTAGCGCGTAGTTTTTTTCCTTGGCCTTTGCCACGATTCGTCCCAGTGCTGCATCCACGGCCTCGACAGCTTTTACTGCCGCGTCAAATTCGCCCGTATGCCCAACCATGTCGCCGTTTGCGAAATTTACTACTATAAAATCCTGTCCGTCATCCATCCCTTTTAGCACCGCCTCGCACACGGCCTGTGCACTCATTTCAGGCTTTTCGTCGTAGGTTTTTACTTTGGGGCTTGGCACCAGCACCCTGGTTTCATTTTGAGCGAGCTCCTCGACACCGCCGTTAAAGAAAAACGTAACGTGCGCATATTTCTCGGTCTCGGCGGTGTGTAGCTGCGTTAGGCCCGCGTTTGCGAGGACCTCGGCAAGGGTATTTTTTAGCTTTTCGTTTTCAAATAATACTGGAAAGGCGAAATTTGCGTCGTATTCGGTCATCGTGAGTAGATTTTTGACCACAAATGGGCGCGCAAATTCGCTAAAATTTTCATCGCCCAAAGCCGCCGCGATCTCGCGCACACGGTCGTTTCTAAAGTTTATAAATATCACGCCGTCGTCTTCGCCTATCCCCTCAAAGCCGCCAAAGCTAGCCGGCACGATAAACTCGTCCGTCACACCCGCCTCGTAGCTTTGCATGACGTATTCTAGCGGCGATACGGTTGGCCCGTTTTCCCCGAGCGTCATCGCGTCGTAGGCCGTTTTTACGCGCTCCCAGCG
>CAUPYN010000190.1:0-4159 GCA_963515575.1 uncultured Campylobacter sp. | reverse complement strand
CTGCTATACTACGCGCTAACGTGCATGATGGCGCTAAGCGTCGTGATGACGATACGCGCGGTCGGACTCATCCTGGTTATCGCGCTGCTCACGATCCCGCCCTATATCGCGGGTGCGGTCTCGAGCCGCCTGGGCACGATGATGCTAAACGCCGCGCTCATCTCGGCCGCGTTTTGCGTGAGCGGGCTGTGGCTGAGCTTTGAGGCAAATTTAACAAGCGGCGCTAGCATTATCCTCATCGCTTCGGTTTGCTTTTTTGTATTTACGGCGGTAAAAAGGCGGTAGATTCGGCGTTTTAGAGTCAAATTTGATCAAATTTGACGTCAAATTTGCGGGATAATTTGCTATTAAATTTAATCTTCGCTCAAATAATCCAGCGCGCCAAACCGTAATCAAATTTGACTTTCCTCTAGCCAAAACTTCGCACGCAAAGCCGCAATAAGCAAGATTATATAAATTTTCTCTAAAGGCTGCATCGCATTGCCGTCGGCATCAAAAAGCATCCGCTGGCAGACATCGCAAACCTTGTCCCCTGGAGCTGATAAATTTACCTATGTCGCCCGCCGTCAAATGCTTTAGGACGCAGCACTGATCCTTCGTCATCTTCACTCCTTTGATTAGATTCGTCAAATTTAGCCGCCCTTACGAGCCAGCTTCTCGCGATCTTTTGTTTTTATAGTAGCTGCCGACTTCGCTAACGACGATGCCAAAGAGTATGAGCCCGGCTCCTGCTATCTGCACGCCGCTTAGTATCTCGCCGCCGAAAAAATACCCCACGATCCCAGCGCTCACGGGCTCAAAGGTAAAGATAAGCGAGGTTTTAACGGGTGTGGTGTAGCGCTGCGCCGCGGTTTGTACGAAAAACGCCAAAACCGTCGCAAACACCGACGTTACAGCAACAGCGACGAAAAACGCCTCGTCCAAAACGGGCACGACGCCGCGAGGCTCGAAAATCTGTGCCGCAACGAAACAAAGCGCCGCGACGGCCGCAAACTGCGCGCTCACCATCCAGTAAAGCTCGCACCTGCGCACCAAAACGCCCGTGAAAATGATATGCAGCGCAAAACCTAGCGCGCAAACGACGCTAAGCGCTTCTCCGACGCCAAAACCAAGCTCGCTGCCCGTTAGAAAATAAAGCCCCGCCGCCGATAAAAACGCGCCGATAAAGGCATAAACGACGACCTTTTGTCCGAAAAATGCTAATGCGATAAAGGGCGTAAAAACGGCGTTTAGCCCCGTGATAAAGGCGACGGTGGAGCTTGGGGCGTATTTGAGAGCGAAGGTCTGAAGCGTAAAGGCCGCGAACAAAAGCGCGCCTAAAAATGCGCCGAATCTTAGCGAATTAGGATCGATTTTTCGCGTAAATTTGAGGCTTATTAGCGACATCAGTGCGGCCGCGATCAAAAACCTCCAAAACAAAAGCGTAAAAACGCCGTTTGTTTTTAGCGTCTGCGCCATCGGCAAAAACGTCACGCCCCAGACCACTGCGATAACAAACAGCGCGAGGTCGGCCTTAAGCTCGGTTGATTTTCTCATCTGATTTCTTTAGCTAAATTTAAGGGGCAAATTTAACGCAATTTGACTAAATTCGGGCTTTATCGCGTCAAATTTGAGAGTCGCCGCCCTCTTGCTAGCTGGCAAAAAGGGCGATAAATTTAAGAAGGAAAATCGCCGCGATAGTAAATTTGGCGGCGATTTGATAAATTTGATCTTACGGCGGGTCGGCGCTTTGAGCAAAACGCCAAGCAAAACTCGCCGAAATTTAGGCTAAATTTTCCTTTTTAGCGCGTAGGTAGCTGCCTATCTCGCTGATCAAAACTCCGACCAAGATGAGCGCCGCGCCGCAAAGCCTATATGCGCTGATGTCCTCCGCGCCGATGAAATACCCCATCGCTCCGGCGGTTACGGGCTCTAGCGTGAAAAATATCGCCGTTTTAACGGGCGTGGTAAATTTTTGCATAAGTGCCTGCGCAAAAAACGCAAACGCCGTGCCCAGCACGCCCACGACTAGCATCGCTATGATAAACGCCCTGTCCACGACGGGAGCGATTTTAGCGTCCTCAAAAACCAAAATAGCCGCGAAACAAAGCGCGATTAGGGTCAAAATTTCAAAATAGACCATATTTACGAGGTTGCATTTTTGCACCAAGCGGTTTGTTAGCACGATGTGAAAAGAGTAGGCTCAGTCGCTATCCAGAGCCAAAATTTCGCCCAGGCCAAAGCCTACCTTCGTATCGCCTATCATATAAAGTCCTGCCACCGCAAACGCCACGCCCACATAAGCATAGGAGTAAATTTTATGCCTAAAAAGCCCCGCCGCGATAAAAGGCACCAAGGCCACGTTTAGCCCGATGATAAAGGCCACGGACGAGGTGTCGGCGTATTTAAATGCAAAAGTCTGGCTAACAAATCCCGCGAACAAAAACAGACCCAAGATCACGCCTGATTTTATATCAGGCGCGCTTACGTCTTTTAGCTTTTTATAAAATATCGCGCCGGCTATGATCGCCGCTAGCAAAAATCTCCAAAACAAAACGCCAAAAACGCCGTTAGTAGCAAGCGCTAGCGAGGTAGGCAGATAGCCAAGACCAAAGACTATCGCAACAAATATCATGCCCACATCGGCGCGAAATTCCAAACTATTTTTCACTATTTTCCCTTATTTTTACTTAAAAATTCCCTGCAGGATTTTCGTGCCCTGCTCCACGGCGCCGCCCCTTAGCGAGCTTTCCTTTTCGCTCATCACGTTAAATAGCCCGTCTAGCGTCTTGCGCGTGATGTAGTCGTTTAGATCCTCGTTCTCTTGCGGGATGTATTCGCCCGCGCCCATGCTAGTTGCGATGCCTTTTAGCTGTTTTGCGGCGTCTGATTTTGCCAGCGCGCTGCCCGCGACGAACGAATTTAGCCCGTTATACGCGGTAGCAAAGGTATTATCGCTCATCATCTTGGTAATGATCGGCTTAAACACGACTTGCAGTTTCTGGCTCGAGTTTTGTTGCAAAAACTTCGTAAAGCTATCCTTGCCGCCTTCTAGCACCTTTTTCACGTCCGCGTCGCTCATATTTTTTATCACGCCCGAAAATACGTCCGCAGCCCCCGGCACGGCCGCGCTTGCAGCGTTATTTATCGAGGTTACTAGCTCGTTCGCCCACTTTTCGCCGCCAACTTTTTTAGCCAAATTTGCAGCCGTTTCCAGGCTCTTTGGCAGCGGGATTTTAGCCGTGGCGTTATTTAAAAATCCCCCGTTTGACAGCTCCTTAACGGCCGCGTTTAGAGCCCTGCTAACCGCGCTTTTGTAGTCACCCGAGTTTGCCGCGCCCAGTATCTGCGCGCCTTGATTTAGCGTCTCTTTATTTAGCGCGTCCTGCCAGTCTGCCGCCTGCGCCGAAGCGGCGAGTAAAAACGCGCATAAGATCAAACTTTTTTTCATCGCTTTTTCCTTAAAGTAAAATTCGGCGGTTATGATATTAAAACTCGGCTTTTAAACGGGTAAATTTAGTCCTTTTTAGGGCGAATTTACCCGCATTTTTACGGTACGGAGGGTTAAATTTGCAAAATTTAAATCGCAAATTTGAGCCGTGATTTAAGGGCTAAATTTAAGCGCAAATTTATAAGCCCCGTTCGTCTTTGCTGCGTACGATTTAGAGCATCGAATTTAGTCGTAAATTTGAGCGAGATTAGCCGCAAGAAGTAAATTTTAAGCTAAAATTAGCCTTTTTGAAAGGGCAAAATGGAGCTTTTACTTCTCTCTATCGCGCTTGCTATGGACGCGGCGGCGCTTAGCATCGCAAACGGCGCGAAATACCGCAATCTCGCGCTATCAAAGATTTTATTTATCGCGTTTGTTTTTGGGTTTTTTCAGGCTGCGATGCCGCTTGCTGGCTACTTTTTGGGTGCGGCGTTTGCGAGATTTATCGCGCAGATCGATCATTTCATCGCGTTTGCTATTTTAGGCTTTTTGGGCGTAAAAATGATCCGCGAGGCCTGTAGAAACGAGCCCGCGCAGGCCGTGAGCCTTGATACGAAGATGCTGCTCTCAGGCGGGTTTGCCACCAGCATCGACGCGCTAGCCGTTGGCGTGACGCTGAGCTTTACGGCTGCTGATATCTACTTTAACGCCGCCGTGATCGGGATAGTTTGCTTCGCGCTTAGCGTCGCG
>CAUPYN010000189.1:0-4190 GCA_963515575.1 uncultured Campylobacter sp. | reverse complement strand
AGATACAACTTGCCTTTGTAGTCTAGATTTTCGCTATCTTTACTGATCTCAAAGTTTATATCGGTATTTGCGTATTTTGGATCTGTTTTGCTAGCATAGCTTAGCTTGCCGTCCTCGTAGGTTAGAGTGAGCTTTTGTCCGTCGCTTCTTTCCAGTATTTTTTCTTCCAGTACGCCTTTGTCGTCAAATTTATCTCTAGTGATGTCGCCTGTTTTTGAGACGCTAGGAGTGTATTCTTCGGTTACTTTGTAGCCGTCTTTTTCGTAAATTTTATAGGCCGAGATCTTATAGTCTTTGATCATGTTTTCGCCGTTATAAAATTTGCTGTCCGGCATATTTACTTTTATATCGGAGTTTTCGGGCTGAGCGTCTCTTTTGCCGAATTCTATCTTATAAGTGACGCCGCTAGTATCGTTTGTGTATTCCCAGGTGTGAGCCTTGCCGTCTTTTACGTCGATCGGTTTCATGGTTGCTTTACCCGTTAGTTCCTTGACTTCATACACGCCGTTATCGTTATCATCCTTAGATACTATGTCTTTTACGGCTTCGTATTGCGCTTTTATTAAATTTATTTTTGTATTGTCGGTACTATCTAGAGTCTTGATACTATCTACGTTGGATTTTATATGGTCAAAATTTTTAACGATATTTGCCGAAGTATCTTTTAATACAAATTTGTCGCCATTTGCTTTTTTGTTTTTTAGAGCTATAAAGGTAGCGATATCTAACGTAAAATCTTTACTATCGTCTATGAAAAATTTCTCTACCGAACTGCTTTGTATCAAATTTAGATGATCGCTCGTTGCGTTATGTAACCAAATTTTGCCTTCGGAAATTTTATTTAGTAACGTCGTAGTAGCTTTGCTGGCGTCTAGCGTAAAGCTGCCGCTAAATTTGATAGATAGGACGTATTTTAAATTTGAGGCGATTTTATCTATATTATTTTGTATATTTCCGGCTTCGTCTTCTATGATAAACGATGTGTTTTCGTCGGTAATACTTGCAGCTTTTTCCAAAAACGTCTTAACGTCGGTTTTTTCGATGATGGGATCAGGGTCGGGTTTTGGTTCCGGTTTGGGATCTGGTTTTGGCTCCGGAGTAGGGATGTAATCTTTATCGTAGTTTGGAAATTGACTTTTTATCTCGCTTTCGCTTTTTCCGGTTACTTGCGATATTACGGATATTTTATCGTTTTTACTTAGCGATTCGTCCAGTTTTGCGTCATCTAGCATCAAATTTGATTTGTTGTTTATGATGATGTTTTTTATATCCTGAGCGGAGGATGTAGCCGTTACGGCGTCGTTTATTTTTAAAAAAGAATTTAAAGCCGTTTTTATATCGCCGTCCGGTACGTCTTGCACGCTATCGGCAACGACGTTTGATGCGATTATTTTGTTTATCAGCGTTTTATGTGCGTCTCTGGTGGCGGCATCCGAGCTTTGCGCATGGACTGGATTTAGCGCTGCTTTTAAAATTTCGCTTACGACCAGTCCTCTGTCGTTTGTAATAATTAGCATTTTTATCCAGCCTGCTTTTCCGCCGATATCGGTATTTTCATCCTTATTTAATAACGTAGCATAAATATGCTTGATGAAATTTTCGTTACTTTCTAGGCTTTTGCCGAAAAATTCCTTTGATGCCGTCGTATCCAACATCAAATTTGCAATGTTAGATAAACTTGAATTTTTAGCATTTGCCGATTTTAGCCAGGCTTCATTGCCTGCACCTTCGCTAGATCTGCCAAATAAGGCAACATAAAGTCCTGAAATTTGCGACTTTGTTAAAGACATTTTCATACCCTTAAGTTTTATTTTTTAAATATACGTGTGGAATATTTAAAATTTTATTATTATATAGCATAAGTATAAAAATAAAACTTAATATTTCATGAAATATCAGATAAAAAAATATGGAACTTCGCAAATAAGTCTTTTGCATTTTATGCGTATTAAGTAATAAATTTTGAGTTTTTGAATTATCAAAATAGATAGATGAAATTTGTGTTAAAGCGGAGTTTTGAAAAAAGACGCGGAAGCAAAGCTTGTAGCTTTACTTTCCAAAAAGCTTCTTTATAGCGCCGAAAAAGCCGCCCGAGCCTTCGTTTTTATCGCTTTCATTTTTCTTTTTATCCAGCTTCATCGCTTCACTTAGCTGTTGCGCCGCCGTATCGGCGTAGATAAACGCGCCTTCGGGGTCGCAGTTAAAAAGATTTGAGTAGCATTCGGAGCTATTTAGATCAAGTGGGTTTGGTACAATGACGTCGGTTGCCTCAAGCAGCCCGTAGCCGTTTTCTACGCTAAATTTAACCGCGCTCAAAAATGCAGGCAAATTTTGCACGTAAAAATCATCTACTTTTTGCTTGATATCGCCGCCTGCATTGTAGTCTTGCCAAAATTTAGCCAAATTTTCCGCACTTATAAATGCGCCAGACGAGTAGCTTCCGTCAAATTTGCCCGTAAATTTAGCTTTTATCTCGGGCGGTATAACGCCGCTTATATCGCTTAGATACTGCTTAAATTCGCCATGTTCCTCTGCCAAAAAGCTAAACGCCGTGCCGCGCGTGTAGAAGTATTTTCTAAAAAATCCTTGCACGGCGGCGAGTATGTAACCATGTCCCGTCGAAAAGCTCTCGTCATCTTTGGTTTCAAGCGCGATTTTTAGGGTATCGATGTATTTTTGCGCATAAAAATCCTCTATGCCGTACTCTTTTGAAAGCTTCTGGGCGACCGACCAGTCGCCCTCGCGCGCGCTTTTTAATGCGTCAAAATACCACTGCTTTATCTCGCTTTCATTGATCGGATGATAGCTTACGTCGTAGCCCATTTTGGCTCCTTTATGTTTTTTAATCATTTATATTTTCTTGCTTTTTTAAATAATTATAATTTGACAAATAATATGTAAATTTTGATAAAATATATAAAAATATAGCATATAAAATAATAGGTAGACAAAGTAAAAATGGACTAAAAAATATCATAAGAAAAAGTGTTTGACTTGCTGGCTTAAAAAAATCTATATAATAAACTCCGTGTCCGCTTGAAAAACTAAAATTTTCAATGTTAAAAAGAAGAAGAAAATTTATAAAAATCAAAGTTCTCAAAAGCGTATAAAAACTATATTTTCTAGTTGTCGGTATTAAGCCGTAAATAGCGCATACAAGCACATCTTTTTGTATTAAAAACATTAAATTTGACGCATCCTCGTCATTGGCGCTTATAGCCCATATAAAAAAGATAGTAAAAGCGCTAAATATAAGACAACAAATATCAAATATATTTAGCTTGCCGTCATAACTCTCTTTGTTTTTCACATTCAGACTCTCAGCTATACAAAATCGACCCCAAACGAATCATATTCGAGCCGCATCTTATCGCTAACTCAAAATCCCCGCTCATACCCATCGAGCAAATTTGCGCGCCACGAGGTTGCAGATTTTCGTAAATTTTACGCGTCGTCTCAAAGCTTTTTTGCACAATTTTCTCGTCCTCTACGTGCGCGCCGATACTCATCACGCCGACGGGTTTTAAAAATTTACACTCCTGCGCGATTTGTAAAAACGCATCCTGGGCAGCCTCGGGCGAGATGCCTTGTTTCGTGTCTTCGTAAGCCGAGTTTATCTGTAGCAAGCAAGGCAGCTCGCGATCAAGCCTCTTATCCACCGCAAGCGCGGCCTCTACGCTCTCGCAGCTTTGCCAAAGAGCGGGTTTAAGCGCTAGCAGGTGGTTTATTTTGTTGCTTTGAAGTCGCCCGATAAAGTGCCACTCGATCGGCAAATTTGATAAAATTTCGCTCTTGTTTTTGAGCTCTTGCACGTGGTTTTCGCCAAAGCTCGTTTGCCCCTCTTTAAAAAGCTCCAAAACCTCTTTGGTCGTTACGTTTTTACTCACGGCGATTAGTTTTACGGCTTCGCCGGTGCGTGCGTTTTCGATGCGTTCTAAAATTTGCGCGAGCTTCATTGTCCCGCTCCGCTTAGGCGCATCACGTCGTTAAAGGTCGCAAACGCCATCAGGCAGAGCAAAAACGCCCAGCCGCAGTATGTGAGGCCGATATAAACTTTTTCGTTCATCTCGCGGCGGAAAATGAGCTCGTAAAGGTTGAAAAATATATGACCGCCGTCAAGTGCGGGGATAGGCAGCAGGTTTAGCACGCCTAAATTTACAGAGATGAGCGCTACGATGGTTAAAAGCACG